>NZ_CP098416.1 GCF_023702125.1 Halorubrum hochsteinianum
AAACGACCAAAACGAACGAAACGAACATAACGAGCGAAACGAAGATAATGACCGACACCAATACAGCACGAATCACGGTGGCGAATCAGAAGGGCGGCGCGGGGAAGACAACCGACGTCATTCATACTGGCGGCGCACTCGCCGCCCGAGGCCACGATGTCCTCCTGGTCGATATCGACTACCACGGGGGACTCACCTGCTCGCTTGGCTACAACGATCTGTACTACGATACCGACCGTACAACGCTGTTCGACGTCCTCGACTTCGATCAGATGGAGTCGGTAAACGACATCATCGTCGAGCACAAGGAATTCGACATCCTCCCCGCGAGCGAGAAGCTCGCGAACAACAAGAACATCCAGACGTTGCTTGAGGCGCCGAAAAGTCGCGAGCGGTTGGAGATGACTCTCGACGAACTCGAGAAGGACTACGACTACATCATCGTCGACACGCCGCCATCCCTGAACGTCCTCACTGACAATGCCCTCGTCGCGACCGGCAACGTCGTCATCCCCGTCATTCCCGAGAAGCTCAACGCCAACAGCCTCCAGATTTTCGCCAAGCAGCTGAGTTCCCTCGAACAGGCGTACGGAGACATCAATCGGATCGCGATTGTCTGTAACCGTGTCGAGCAGAACGCCGAACACCGCGACACCATCGAGGAGATCAAGTCGGCGTACTCCCTTCCAGTGTTCGAGATCCCGAAGCGGACCGACCTCTCTCAGTCGATTGGCGAGGGGGTGTCCGTCTTTGGCTTCGGTAAGGAGAACCAGCGCGTCGAGGATGCACGCGACCTGTTCAACGAGATCGCCGACCTGTTCGACGAGACGTTTGAGAAGACCGCACCTGAGGAGGTGGAAGCATGACCGACGGCTGGGGCGATGCTTCCGGCATCGAGGGCAACTACGAAGAGGAGGATGATGAGGCCGATTCCGCCGAAACGAGTGAGGTGAATGAAACGGTGGAAACCAGTTCGTCGACCGAAACGACCGAATCGACTTCAACGAGTGAAACGAACGAAACGAGCGAAACGAAGACGAACATCAAGGACGAGTGGAACGGACGAACGATCTACATTCCCGACGATGTCCTTGACGAGATGGAGGATACCTACCTCGAGTCCCAGCTGAAGCTCCGCAAGGCGGGCCAGGACGAGTTCAAGAAGAACCGCCACTTCTACCCGCTACTCGTCCAGTTCGGTGTTGAGGCGCTCTCTGAGGCGGATGCCGAGGAAATCCAGGCTCGACTTTCTGAGCTGGGTGGCAAATAACTCCTAGAATGAAAAATATATCAAGACAAATGCTCTTAATGTGTGCGGTGGTCATGAGATCCCGAGATAAATCTCAATTGGGTGACTCGACCGTGTTCCCCCGAGCGTTGACGGCTGATAGTCACTTCTCAATACTTGTAAGCCGTAAATCCAAGCTCAGTTAGGGAGATATCCCACTTATCCGGATTCCAAACCGCGCCACATTCCTTACACTCAAACTTTTCCTCTTTGATAACAACGTTTGCTGCTTCGGAATGGGCCTTCGTAAGATGCTCGCTCAAACTTTGCAGGACTCCAGACTCTGAGTGCTTTACCTTGTTTAACGCTTTTCCACCCTCTGCAGCATCAGAGAGGCGTGAGCTGAATTTAGCGATATCCGCTCTCGCAAGTGAATTCGCGATTATGTATAACGCCTTCATATGAGCGGTATGGGAAGAAAGGGCGTTCCAACCCACGAATGGGTCTGTTCCACACTTCGGACACCTGCCAAAATGCTCGTTCAACTCCTTCCAAGCCTGTTTCGTCTCCGGTGCGTGAGGCCCCATCACCACCAGGATTGCTGTCACGGCGTTAAAATATTTCGCACGACGTGATCTCCCTCTACATAACCACCAACACCACAGCTTCGGCGCACCGCACGATTTCCCCCATGATCACACCCCCAGCGCTAGCTAGTTCTAACGGCTCTATCCCTTCAATTACCATTTACTAACTCGCTGCCGGTGGGCCCATCTCTTCACAGAGCCCACCACGACAGTAGTTGAGACTGGCGTTCTCAATGCATACGGTCCTCGAATCTCTTTGTGGCTCTGAGTACTCGTCACCCACTATTGGCTTCGTTATTATCGTCGCTTTCACATCGAACACATGTCACGGTGAGTGATGAACACCCCTTCAAGCATATTCATCGGTCGAGACCCCTTCGAGAACACGAGCGAGGAAAGTCTCGAGACCGTAGTTGTGGACGCTGGTAATTTCACAATACAAATAGTACTGCTAACAGTGAGATCTCGACACGAGATACAACGGCCACAGAATTAGATGTGTCTAAACCCCATTTTCGATGGAAACTTCTATACTTTTAGTCCCATCACCGACTAGCCGACGATGGACGACACGACGCAGTCGAAATCGAAGCACAGTCTCTCGCGCAGAAAAGCCCTCGCTGGCGGTGCGGGGCTCCTCGCCACCGGTCTCGCTGGATGTACGAGCATGGGCGGTGGCAACGGCGAGGGGGCGAACGGGGACGGTCCCACGCTCACCGTCGCGTCCTTCTTCAGTTTCTACGACTTCGCACGGAATATCGTCGACGGGACGCCACTACAGGTCGAGAACCTCGTGCCGACGGGACTCCACGGCCACGGCTGGCAGCCGAGTGCCGAAATTACCCAGCGCATCATCGAGTCGGACGCGTTCCTCCACGTCGGTCCGGGCTTCCAGCCGTGGGCAGACCGCGCGATTCAGACGCTCGAAGACGACAACATCGACGTGCATCTCATCAACGCCCGCGAAGGCGTCGACCTGCTCCCACTCGCGGAGACGCTCGACCCCGAAGAGGAGGGTGTCGGCGAAGGGCAGGGGCTCGACCCCCACTTTTGGCTCGACCCACAGCGGGCGAAGATATCGGTCGACAACATCGCCGAAGGGATGGCCGAAATCGCCCCGGACCACGAAAGCGCGCTCATGGACAACGCCGAGACGTACAAGGCAGACGTTCTCGAACAGGTCAGACAGGATTTCCAGGCCATGTTCGAGGAGTCCGACCGTGACGTGGTGCAACTGGCCGCGCACAACGCCTTCCAGTACTGGGCCGACGCGTACGGTACCGAAATGCGCCCACTCGTGACGAACCTCGCCGCCAGCGGCAACGTCGCCCCCGAAGACATCACCGAAGCCCAGCAGGTCATCAAGGAGAACGACATCAGCTACATCGCCAACGGCGTCTTCGAAGCCCGTCGCCCGGCGGTCCAACTCATCGAGGAGACTCAGGCAGAGGCGTACTTCCCGGTGACGCCCTACGCGGGCGTCCGCGAGGACTGGGTCGAGAACAACTGGGGATACAAGGAGGTCGCCTACCAGATCAACAAACCCACTCTCGAAATCTGTCTCGGTAACAAGACCCCCGAGGAAGCTGGCCCCGACGGCTGGACAGACCAGTGGATGAACTTCGAGTGATTGTTCGATGAGTACACAGAACACCACGAGTTCGGCAAGTGGTCGGACCAGTCGTGAGCCGATCATCGACCTCTCCGACGTCGACTTCGGGTACACCGCCGCGACGGTCGTAGAGGACATCTCGCTGCGGATCGACCCCGGCGAGTACGTCGCGGTCGTCGGTCCCAACGGCTCGGGGAAGTCCACGCTGCTGAAGCTGATGCTCGGACTGTTAGAGCCGGACGAGGGGTCCGCCCGGCTGTTCGGCGAACCCTCGCACAAGTTCGACGACGGCTCGAGGCTCGGCTACGTCGCACAGCACGCCAGCGCCTCGAAGGAGATGCCGATCACCGTCCGCGAGGTCGTGAAGATGGGCCGGTTCCCACACGTCGGCTTCGGTCGCCTCTCCAGCGAGGACTGGGCCATCGTCGACGATGCGCTCGATACGGTCGGGATGAGCGCCTTCGCCAACCGCCGGGTGACCCAGCTGTCGGGCGGGCAGCGCCAACGGGCGTTCATCGCTCGGGCCCTCGCCAGTGAGGCCGATCTGCTCGTGCTCGACGAACCGACGGTCGGCGTGGACGCCGAATCCGTCGAGGCGTTCTACGAGCTGCTCGAAGCGCTCAACGACGACGGTATCACTGTTTTGCTAATCGAACACGACCTCGGGGCAGTCACGGACAATGCCGACCGAGTCGTCTGTCTCAACGGGGAGATCTACTTCGACGGACCGACCGACGAGTTCGTCGAGAGCGACGCACTGTCCCGTGCGTTCGGTGCCGCCGCCGCATTGGGTGATCGTCGATGAGCGGGACGGTGGCTCCGGTCCCGCTCCAAGCGAGCGCGCTCGACACGGCACTGGCCCCGTTCTACTGGATCCTCGAGGTCTGGTCGGGCTTGATGACGGAGCTATACAACGCGACGGGTATTGAGATACTCCAGTACGCCTTCATGCACCGGGCGCTATTGGTCGGCCTCTGTATCGGGGTGATGGCCCCGCTCATCGGGACGTTTCTCGTCCACCGCCAGCTGGCGCTCATCGGGGACGCGCTTGCACACACTGCGTTCGCAGGCGTCGCCGTCGGACTGTTCCTGAACGCGACCATCGATTTCGGTGTCACGCCGTATCTCACGGCTGTCGTCGTCGCGATGATCTCGGCGCTGTTCATCGAACTCATCTCCGAGGTGACCGACGCCTACAACGACGTGTCGATGGCGATCGTCCTCTCGACGGGCTTTGCCCTGGGGACGACGCTCATCAGTATCAACGCTGGTGGCCTGGCTGTTGGCGTCGACCAGTACCTGTTCGGGAACCTCTCGACGGTCACCTCCCAGAGCGCGGCACTGCTCCTGGTCCTGTTTGCCATCATCGTCGCAGTGGTCGGAATCACCCGCAATCAGCTGTTGTACGTCACCTTCGACCAGACGGCCGCCGAGGTGTCGGGACTACCGGTGAAATGGTACAACCGCGTCGTGGTGATGTTGACCGCGATGGTCGTCGTAGGCGCGATGCAGATTATGGGGGTCATACTCGTGGCCGCGATGCTCGTCGTGCCCGTCGCCGGCGCGTCGCAGGTCTCTCGGAGCTTCAACGAATCGATACTCGTGTCAATCGTTCTCGCCGAAATCGCGGTCCTGGCCGGGATCGGTATCTCGTACTACGCGGGGACGATCGCGGGCGGGGTCATCGTCCTCACGGCGGTGGCGATCTACGTCGCCGCCGTCGTGCTTGGAAAACTCCAGACGGCCTTCGGTGAGGAGGAGACCCCTGAGATGGGAAGTATCGACATGGGGGAAGCCAGACCGAGTGACGACTGACGACCGCTTCCACGACGAACCCCTGCGGTGACCCGCGAAGTAACCGTTTGATCATCCCAGACGAAATGAGTTCATCCGATTCTGACACCCCAGACGCGCCGGAGTCGTTGCCAGCGATCACGCCGAAGATGGAAGACTATCTCCGTCGCATCTACCGTCTCGAACAGGAGGCCGACGGCCGGGTGTCCAACTCGGAAATCGCCCAACAGCTCGGCGTCACCCAAGCTTCAGTGACGAGTATGCTGGGTACGCTCTCGAATCGGGGGCTGATCGACTGGGAACAGTATCGCCCGGTTCGGCTCACGACCGAGGGCGAGGAACTCGCCCTCCGAGTGGTCCGCAGACACCGGCTCGCCGAGACGATGCTCGCGGAGCTGTTCGGGTACGCGATAAGCGAAGTCGACACCGAGGCCGACATCTTGGAACATCACCTCAGCGAGCGGCTCTGTCGAGAGATCGAACGGAAACTCGATATGCCAGAAACCGACCCACACGGTGATCCAATCCCCGACAGTAACCTTGACCTCCCTCAGTCAGAGAATGTTACCTCGCTAGTTGAAATTGAGGAATCGGCGAGTGTAGAAGTCACGCGGATCTTGACGCAGGATGACGAGGTACTAGAGTATCTCGTTTCGATCGGGCTGGAACCGACTGAACGCCTCCACCTCAACGAAATCACACCGATTGGAATGATGGTCGTTACTATCGGGGACGCAAGTGAACAGACAAGTCTTCCAAGAAGACTGGCCTCACAGATACTGGTTTCGCCGCTGGATGACCAGTAACTCATACAGTGTTCGCGGATCACGAGTCTCGACGCACTGTCTTTCAACGAATCGCCCAACAGCCGTACGTGGAGTGGCCAGCTTATGACTCGACACCGCTGTACGATCGAACCTCGATCGCCGGGTTAGAATCGGATATTAGAGTCGTCTCAGGAGTCTGGTTTACGCACCCTGATCATAACTCACTCGAAGGGCTCGTCTGCGAACTTCCGATAGCCTACTTTAGATTTGGGGCACACGACTGCTACGGAAGTTCGACACGCTACGAGATGGCCACCCTCTTTCGAATGTTCGTGCTGAAAGAACTCTACGGGTGGGAGCACGAAACATCTCTCGTAGAATACCTCGATAGCAACTCCGGATTCTGCGAACGCCTAGGATTGGGGTCGGTCCCCAATCAATCGACACTGTGGCGCAGCTGGAACGAGCGCTTCACGCGAGATCTCCGCGAAACGGTCCAGAAAGCGGCTCGAACGATTCTCATCAAAGCGCAGAACGCGGATGTCGCTGTACCACGGGAGCCAGACCGAACCCTTCCGGATCGAGGCGACGACGCTACTGGATCGGACCCTGACGACCAGGCCCTCCTCGACAAAGCAGGGACGATTACAAAGCACGTCGATCGCGTCGTTTTCCCTGCGTTCTCGCTCAATCGTGGTGAGGGCTGTGAGATCCCCGAGAACGCATACTGGGGCTTACAGACCTATCTCGGGCTCCGAGAGAACTTGGCAGCTAACGAGGGTGCTCGCAGCTTCATTCACGAGTCTACGCGTGATCGAACACCGCTCGGACACGGTCATCGCGACCAGATTCGTGACCTCCCTATCGAGCAGATTCGCGAGATGTACCGACAGGCGGTCCGACAGCTCATCGACGAGGTCGCAGAGACGGAGGAGTTCTTCCGCGCAGGGATCGTCGCCATCGACATCACCGAAGCTGACCCCTTCACAGGCGACCGCACGGGTCACGAGGAGGAAATTATTGGGACGAAGGAGAAGACCGACGAGTACGCCTACCAGTGGGCCACAGTCCAGTTGGTCGGGAACGCTGTTCCGATAGTACTAGATGCCCGCCCAGTACGGAAAGGCGAGTCACGCGGGGAGATCGTCGAGGACTTACTGGATTCGGCTGAAGAGCTCGTCCACGTCGATAACGTGCTGATGGATCGGGAATTCGACAGTCAGCACGTCCTGGAGATGCTCAGCCAGCGCGGACTCTCCTATATCGTCCCGAAGCGGATGCAGACCAGCGAGAAAGCCCAGGCCAAGCGGTTGCTCCAGCGCGACCAAGACCGATACGAGACCGGCCGGAAGCTCCATCTCGGCAAGAACGAATGGCACGAGACGACGCTGATCTACCGCCGGAAGCAGGACTCCGAGCACGACGACCACCGGCAATACTCGGTGTTCATGACGAACTGCGGGAGTGGTCATCTCACGGAGTACGGGTATCGGTGGGAAATCGAGAGCGGCTACCGATCGATAAAGCGGTTCATGGCCGCCACGACATCGAAAAACTTCGAGCTTCGATTCTTTTACTTCGCGTTCGCCTGTCTGCTGTACTCGATCTGGCGGGCAGTCGATCTACTCGTCCAGGTCGAGTTGACTGGCGAGTATAAGCACTCTCCGATGATTACAGCGGACAACACGCTGACGCTGCTGAAGAAGGAAACTGGAATCGGGTAGTGAGGCACTCTGTTCTGGTTAGCATGCCGTCTGAGTGGCTACGCTGCTGGAAGTCTCGAAAATCTGCCCATATAGTTGAATGTGTGACAAGATTAGTCGCTTGGAGAGCCATCTGGGGCAGTTTCCGCTGACCAAATCGGTCAAATTCACGCATTACAGGCCTGCTAAACCCGGTGTAGTCTCAACTTCCCAACCACGAAATTCTGTATAGCGGTATAGAATATACACTTTCCGCTGGTTCGGTACTTCGGCGGTAAGGGCCTTCAGACCGACAAATTCTGTCGATAGTTGTGTTTACTAAGTGGTCTTGATTATTCCCGTAATCACGATCACTTTGAAGTACCCCGACGCCGTCGGTGAAGCACGAATGCTGCAACCGCCTCACGACGGCGCTTCCCCTGGGGTAGAGGCACTGAGACCGGGCCCGCAGGACGGTGGAGGGCCGGTGGATGCCTGAACGAGCGCCTTCGACGCCGCTCGACGACAGCTTCGAGCGCTACCTCCAGGACAAAGGGAAAGGTCGTGGTGGGGACGGTGGGAACTATCGACGAAACGCAGCCCGCGAGCTCGAGCGGTTCGCCGAGTGGGCCGCCGGCGACCGCGGCGCCGACGACTGGACCGGGATCGTCCCCGACGACGCCGACCGCGGGCCGACCTTCGATGATCTCGACGAACGCGTGTTCCGGGAGTACGCCCGACATCTCGGTGGAGATCGGGGACTCAAGCAGAACACGGTACAAACCTATTACCGCTATATTTCTGCGTGGTGTGGCTGGTGCGTCAACGAGGGATATCTCGAGGCGCATTACGCGCAGCGGGCCAGTGCGATGGCGCCGCTGCCGGAGGACGACGGCCGCAAGCCCGGCGACCAGCAGGCCTGGACGTCCGAACAGCGCCACGCCCTCACCCGCCACGTCGACGAACGGGCCCGCGACGCCGTCGAGGCGTACACGACATTCCCAGAGGATACTGACCCCCTCGACAAGCAGCGAGGACGTTACGCGGCGCTGAAGGCGGCTCGTGACCGGGCTCTGGTGTTCGTCCTCGCGTACACCGCCGTCCGCGTCGGCGAACTCCTCCGGGACCCGAATGACCCGCGCCGACGCGGTGTTCGCTGGGAGGACCTCTCCCTCGACGACGGGAGTATGGACGTCTACCGGAAGAAACAGCAGTGGGACGCCGCCAGTCTTCCCGACCCGGTGATCTCGCCGCTCCGGAGCTACCGCCAGCTGATGGACCCACCCACGGATCGCTGGCCGGTGTTTCCGACGTTCGACCAACGGACGCTCGCGGAGCTCGTCCGGGAAGAGCTAGCCGAACGAGGAGAACGCCCGGAAGCGATTACTGAGTGGCGTGACGAATACGCTCGCGACCTCTTGCTGGCGCTCGATGAGGACATTCGGCCGCCGTCGATCACGACGGACGGCGCACGGTCGATTCTCCAACGCCTCTCCGAGACCGCAGAGATCGATATCAACCATCCGAAACACGATTATCTTGCTCCGCACGGTGGCCGACGCGGGATGGGGGAGGTACTTGTCCGTGCGTTTGGCTACACTGTTGCTGCTCGGTACTTAGACAACTCTGAGGAGATGGTGAGAGAACGGTATTCACATATTGAAGCTGGTGAGCTCGGTGACGTCGCAACTGAAGCACTAGAAGAGGTTGATAGTCACACCTAATCTGGGCCGCATTCTCAAAATATTGGGTTCTGGTATAGTAGCCGACTACTCGTCCAACTTACTCAGCTTTCGTATCGTCTCTCTCACTCGGTCGTTTTGCTCCTCGTATAACGTCCCTTCGCTGAATTTCTCGTACTTTTCCTTCGCTTCCTCCAGTTCCTTCCCCTCTAATTCGTGGAGATACTCGATGTCTGGATCCTTCTTGAACTCGATGAGGTACATCGAAATCTGGCAGAAATCAATAATCGTTTCGTGGCGACTGTGCAGAAACTGCTTATGCGGGTTCGGCGTGTCAACTTCAAGCGTGAACCTGATACAACCCAATTGGATATTCTGGAGTGCATTAAACAAGGGTAAATTCACTTCGTCCGTAGGGGCTTCCGCGAGGTTAGTCTCAATCTGCTCGGCGAACGCCTGGTACAGCTGTGCGTACTCAGTCAGTTTCGCGTCATCGACGCCCCGGTGGTCGACATCTCGACTGCCGTAGGCCCGAACACAGGTGTTGTGAACAGCTCTGTACCAATTCTGTTTCTTCTCTTTTGCTTGTCGGTTGAACTCCCATCTAGACACTCCCACGGCGACGATGAGGGCGATGACGCCACCGAGAATGTTGCTGGAAAGGATACTCGGGTCTATCATGCTCGAAATGTAGACACCACGTTGTCTTGGCGGCTCATCTCGTCGAGACAGCTGTAATCAGTAGTCATCGAATTCCCGGGTATAGAGAACAGTCCCGCCCTTTTCCACAATTATTGGTCCCTCGCCCGAACCGGGCGTTCCCTTGTTCTGGGTGCAGATGTAGAACACAAACCCGCCTTCAAAGATGGTCACAACAATTTCATCAGCTGGGTCGAACACCTCGCCGACCTCTGCTTCATAGATGTCGCCATCGTCTTTGAACCGGAGATAGCTGTACCTCGTGTCGGTCTGTACTGAGTGGTCAAGATGTTCCTCGAGGTAGTAGACGATGTCTTGGTACAGCTCTTCGTCGTCTACATCACCGTCGTGGGGTACGTAGAAATCCATTTGTTGATTTCTTCTTGCTGAAGTGGTTTATAACCACTCCGCCACAAACACGGGTATGGACGATAACTCCGCTTTCCGGGATATATTGCAGGATTTGGAAGAGACCGAGGGAACGGAAATTGCGAATGAACTCCGGCGGTTGAAACGGTCAATATACACCGTTAATCGGAATTTTGAGGAAGTGAACGAGCTGGACCAATGGTTTCGAGATCAAGGGTTGAACATCCAGTTGAAGAAGGACAAAGGCGACATGGATGCATTTCTCCAGGAGTATCTACGCCGCTATCACAACTACGTTGTGTCGGTCTACACCCTCATCAAGCAGACGCAACGGATCAAGCGGGCGGACAAGTACGGTACGAACGAGTTTGATGATATCTACGAGAAAGGAAAGCGAAAGCACGATATCGAAACACGGTGGGAGTTCCTCCAGCAGCTTCGGCATTTCATGGTGAAGAGCCGTCTCCCCTCGATTGACATTACGCTATTCGAGGAAGAGGAAGGGGTTCGGTTTGGCATAGTTGTGTCGCGAGACGAACTGCTGAATCACGGTGATTTCGACCCAGAGCCGCGAGAGTATCTTGAGGAGTTGGGTGAAGAGATTGATATCCAAGCGGAGATGCACTCATACCAAGACGTTCTGAACAGCTTCTATTCTTGGTTCTTTGAGGCGCTTCAGGATCATCGGGAGGATGCAATGGGTGAGCGGGAGGAGACGATTCGACGGTTGGAAGAACGGCATGAGGAACTCTTCGGTGATCTGGGTTAGGGCTGATTAGTAGGAACGGTCACTTTCTCTTTCTTCTCACAGACTACAATTGAGCCAATGAGTTCTACTCGCCTGTTTCTACGACGTAGTGGGTGCGTTCACGTCTTCTAAATACTGGATTTCCCATTCTCGTCGCGCCTCGATCTCCCGCAATCCACGTTTCGTGACCGTGTATACGTTTGTCCGTTTGTCCAGTTCACCTTTCTCCAAGAGGCCTTTGTCAACGAGGTCGTCGAGATTCGGATAGAGCCGTCCGTGGTTGATCTCCTGTTCGTAGTAGTCGTCGAGTTCGGCCTTTACTGCGAGCCCGTGTGGTTCCTCGAGCCCGGCGGTCACGTACAAGATGTCCCGCTGGAACCCAGTTAGATCGTGCATCCGTCCGTTCACTATTTTTGAGGGGTGGCATATGTTCTCTCTGGTGCTCAAAGGCCGATATTCGATACGACGAGGCGAGAACCCTGTGTGAGAACTTCAAACCTTTATATGGTGGACAAGAGAAGTCCGCGATGGAATGTCTGACCTGATCGTCAAAGCAGCCGTGAAGGACGCACTCTCGGACAACAACGTCTCGGCAGATTTCTACGATGCCCTCAACGAAGAGGTCGCCGAACTGATCGACGACGCCGCAGGGCGTGCCGAGGCCAACGACCGGAAGACGGTCCAGCCCCGCGACCTGTAGGCCTGCGTAACGTAGCCAACCCCGCCACTCGAACGTAGCTTTTTGAGGTTCCTGTTCAGAAGTTAGGAAACGGAGATGGCGGACGCACCGGATACCGAACGGCAGGCGGTCGAACCCGATGCGAGAGAGGTCCTTAGCGTGTCCCAGCTGAACGACCGAATCGCGTCGGTCGTCCAGGACACGCCTGCCCTCAACGGCGTCCGCTGTATCGGGGAGGTCACTGACCTCCACAAGAACAGTACGGCGCTCTACTTCACGCTCACCGACGGCGACGCCGAACTCCCCTGTATGATCTGGGCGAACCGCTACCGGGAGATGGACGCCGACCTCGAGGACGGGACTGAAGTCATCCTCGAGGGCGATATCGACTACTGGGTCGAAGGTGGGAAAATCGACCTCAAACCGTGGGAGGTGATCGTCGTCGGCGACGGCGACCAGGCGGCTGCCGTCGAACGACTGCGAAGCGAACTCGAAGAGCGTGGCTGGTTCGACGACGAGCAGAAACAACAGCCGCCGACGTTTCCGGAGCGGGTTGGCGTCGTCACGTCCCTTCGAGGAGACGCCCGGTACGATATCCAGAACGCGATCCACGGACAGGACCCCACCGTCGACATCCTGGTGAAGGACGCAACCGTCCAGGGGTCGGAGGCGCCGACGTCCATCGCGAACGGCATCCACCATCTTGACCGCTCGGAGGACGTCGACGCGATCATCGTCGGTCGGGGCGGTGGGAGCGATTCGAACCTCCAAGCCTTCAACACCGAGCGGGTCGCGGAGGCGATCTTCACCGCGAATAACCCGGTGATCACTGCGATTGGACACACCGATGACCGACTCATCGCGGATCAGGTGGCGGACGTCGCGACGATCACGCCAACCGCCGCCGGCGAGTATATCGTAAACTCCCGCCAAGAGTTCCTTGCGAGTGAGATCGAGCCGCTGGAGCAACAGCTCGACGCCGCGTACGAGACCTTCCAGCAGGAGCACGAACACGAACAGGAACTCGCCGAAGCAGTCGATGAAGCGACTGCACCCGAGGGCCTCCCACCGATTTACTACAAGGTCGCCATCGTAGTGCTGCTGTTGCTGTTGTTGGTCATCACCGGACTTTGGCTGGGGGTGATCTAACCGTGGCAAACGACTCCGAAATCCACGATCGACTGAGTCGCGTCGAGGAGATCATTGAACAGCTCGACGCGGACGAATGCGACCTCGATGAAGGTACAGCCCTCCACGAGGAAGGGAAGGAACTCTTGGCCGAAGTGCGAGAGATCCTCGACGAGGGGAGCGGCGAAGTTGTGGAGCTCGAGTAAGCGAGCTGATTCTCACTCTTAACCAACAGTCTTCTTCCTCCTGCGCCTTCGTTGGTTAAGTTTTTCCTACGAGGTCAACAAGTGATTTGGTTATAATTTACTCAACAAATTTACAGCAGTTGATAGCCAGAAAGCATTTAGGTATCATGCAACTACCGCGCCAATATGTACCGTGACTCAACCGGTGCATACCCATACCCGCATGTATGATTACGAGGTCAGTCACCATCGAAGACATCGATGACCTGTACCTGATGTGGAACGACCACATCAACGCCTCCGCCCTCTATCGCCGCGCCCTCCGCGAGGAAATGGAAGTCCGCGGTGTTGACCCCGATGAACTCCGCGACCTCCTCGAACGGGCCCGCGAGCAGGGCTACACGCTCGACGAGATCGCAGAAGACACCAACCGATTCGACGACCTCCAGTCGCTCGTCGAAGAGCAACAGAACCAGCCACCAGCTGGAGACGCCACAGATGATTGACTCGCTATGTCACAGGACCAGACTCCCTCCGACCCTGAGCCTAGCGTCGAAAACCAATCACCGCTGACCGGGAAGATCCCCCGGCAAGCAGCGCTCACCGTCGTCCTCCTGAGCCTGTTCGCTGTCCAGCCGGTCGCCGCCCAGAGTAACGCGGTCTGTAGCGCAGACAACCTCCCGAGCATGATTGAGGGGTTCTTCCAGCTGACCACCGCGCTGGGAATCGTCGGCCTCGCAATCGTGTGGCAGGCTGACTCCCTCATCGAGATGTTCACCCTCAATCCCGAGCAGAAGAAGGGGCTCAAGCGCCACAAGCGCTCGGCGATGAAGTCCGCGGTCGTCCTCGTCGTCCTCGGCCCGCTCTACACCGTCGCCGGGTCAATGATGGGCCTCCCGCTGGCGCAGTGCGTCGACCTCGTCCCCTGGTAAGCACTCCACAGCCCCGTTGCGAGCCCTATGAACCACCGAGAGCTCTCCGTGCTCATGGCCGGCTTGCTCGCGACGAGCCTAGTCACGGGTATCGTCGCCGCTGACCCGCCACGACCAGGTACGGAGGGGAACGGGCTCACGGAAAACGAATCGGCAACGCTGTGGTCACGTGATGCGGACAACTACATCAGCCAAGAAGAGTACCGCCAGCGCTACGGCGAGAACCGCTCCGCCGTCCATCAGGTCGCCAACGGGACGGACGTTACGTTCAAACGGCCGCCCGCGACCGCGGCGACATGGACGCGGAACGACTTTGAGGACCTCAACGCCGGCGGCCCAGATACGTCCGTACATCCACCGCACGCAGACCTCGAGGACGGCGTCTTCATCGAGGATGCTCACGCGACGATCTTCGCGGTCCAGCCCTCTACTCGTGGACACCTCGAGTCCGGTGAAACCCCACTGTACATCGCACCGAATGGGACGATGCGCGGGTTCGTTGATTACCGCGTTCGCGTCCCCAACGGGAGTTCCTCCGGCAACACGACTATCTCGTGGTCGCTCACGGAGCACGAGATCGAAGAAGTCCGGTTGAAGAAGGACGGCGAGACCATCGCCGAGCGTGACGGGGCCCATACGCCTGCCCTCGACTACCAGATCGAGGACGACTGGAGTGCGAATCTCACGCTGGAAGCGGAGATTAGCGTCCGGCTGAAGAAAACCGTCAGAACCGACCTGGGTGACCGGACGGACGTCGACGTCACCTATCGGACGGAAACACGGAACGTCTCCGATTCGATCGCCGTCGAGATCTACGACCTCTCGGCGTACCCCTACTACGCCGAGTATCCGAACGGCGACGCCGGCGTGGCCATCTTCCAGTCGCGGCCATGGCAGGGGTACACGCTCACGGATGACGGTGAGGCACGGGTCCGTGGCATCTGGCGGTTCTACACCGCTCGGAACACCAACTGGGACACGCTCGTTCGGTCGAATCGGACTGCTAGTGCGACCGTTCAGTCTGACGCGATTCCGGTGTACGTCCACGCCTATCCCTCGCGAATCGGGCCGCGTGCCGAGCCGGTTCGAGACGGGCCGGAACTCATCGAGACCTGGGGGACTGACCGCCCGTCACCAGTCGGCACCATCGGTGGGAACATCAATATCGACATCGTCAACCAGTCGTACACGACGACGTACGGCGTCGCCGTTCGAGCCGAGACCGTCGATCGAGAGGCGCTGCACGTTGCGGGCATCGTCCGGGGCGTGAATGCGTCAATCGCCGAGCCGGACGCCGGCTCCGAGCGACAACTCCGCCGCAGTAATCTCACTGTTGAGGTCATCCAACAGAATCAGTCCCAAGCGACGGTCAGGGTCGAACTGCGGGACAATCAAACTGGTGCGCCGATTGCGCTCGACGATAGCCGTCAATATCCAATCGGCGGCACCACCCGAAACGGGTACATCACGGTCGCGGATCAGCGCGTCGAGACCAACGCCTCAGGGGTGGCGATCGTGACCATCGACGAACCGGGCATCTACACGGCTCGGTACCACCCTGGTTCGTGCCTCGGTCAAGACCCTGCGTACGTGAGCGATACCGCGACGGCCCGCTGGAACCCGCTAGGGACGATCGACGGCTGGTTTGCGCTGGTGTTCGAGGTCGGCTGGCAGCTCCTGCCGTTCTTTGTGATGTTCTACGCTGGCAAGCGCCTCCTGCGGATGCTCGGCCCAGAAGACATCTTCGGACAGAAACCATGACTCAGAACAATCCCCACCTCAGTAGACGGACCGCCCTCCGAACAGTCGCTGGCGCCGCTCTCGTGAGTGTGGCCGGATGCCTCAACAACGGCGATTCCCCGGATGGCGGGAACTCAACACCGTCTGATGAAGGGGGAATCATCCAGCAAGTCACCGTAGAGGGGACAGAACTCGTCGTTGAATACTCCTCAGAGGAGGGAGTCGACCAGATCAACCTCGTCCAGCCGAATGGGGAGCTGTTCGGTCAACGAGAAACCGCTGCTGGGTCACAACAGATCTCTTTCGAGATCGGAACTTCCTATGAGCCTGGAGAGTATACTGTCGTGGCTCTCAGCGGCGAAGAAACGCTAGCTGAGAGTTCCTCACTGATTCAGCCGGAAATTGGACTTCAAGAGGTCGGTCTTTACCGGAATAACCCTGAGAAGCCGTGGGACGAAGTCTACGGAGATACCGAGACGGATCGGCTAAAGAACGGGGAAGCATACGTCACCGTCGAAAACACCGGAAGCGGACCAGAAGCGATTGTTGAGTTAATTTTCTCCGGTGATGTTCCAAACCCTGTCGAAGATCCCCGAGGTAGCGGGATGTATGAAACCGAGCAGGTGGTGATCTCGCCGGGAGAAACTACCGACCTGTTCAGTAGTTCGTTTCCGTTTGGTTCCGAATCTGAGGAGGGAATGGGGTGCTCCCCAGACGGGAACAGCGGCCAGTTCACCGTCACAGTCCGAACCCAGGTTGGCGGCGACCAGGTGTCGGAATCCTTCGATGTACAGTACTCCGGATCCACGGAGATGAGTGACTGCGAGGTTTCAATCACGGAGGCCTAACGATGGTGGACCTGATAGACGTCGTTCTCGAGGGCTTCAAAGACGTCGTCGATTGGTTCATCGGTCTGTTTATGGACGGGCTTCGGTCGGGGTACCAGACGCTGACCGAAGAGATGTTTGGCACTCCGACTCCCCAGACTGACGGGACGTTCATTTTCGGAGAACCAAGTAACGCGCCTTGGCCAGCAATCCAAGAAGGGCTCATCGGCGGCGAGATCATGTTGATTTCTCTGCTGCTACTTGTGATGAGCGTTCAGGGACGACACACAATCCGCATCTTCAATATCGGGAGTGCGTACGAGGCTCGGAAGACCAAGAAGACTGCCTGGGTCGGAGCCTTTCTGATTATTACCTGGTACTGGATTGGAGCGCTCGCGCTCTACCTTGTTGATGGGTTCACGATTGCCCTGATGCCGGAGCTGTCCTCGCTGGGCTCTGCTATGTTGCAGTTCATAACGGGGTCGATTACCAACCCCGGTCTTGGTCTCCTCTTTGCTCTTATCGGAGGGATTTCGATGTGGGCACTGGAGGCGCTGTTCTACATCCGGCAGATTCTCCTCTACATCTACCTGTACGGGATGCCCATCGCGTTCGCCGTCGCCTATGGCAACATTCCTGTCCTCTCTGATGTCGCGATGGGGTTCAGCAAACGGTTCGTCCCGTTGGCCATCCTACCCCTGCCTGCGGCGATAGTCCTCAAAGGATACGACCTACTCTACTCTGGAGGGGCGTTGACGCCGGGATCAGCGTTCCTCAAGTATCTCGTTGCGGCTTCACTTCCCCTCGTTGCGCTCTATGTGACGTGGAAGACGTTCAAGTACGCGACCCCGCTGACGGCGAAGGTTCTCGGTGGTGCGACGAAGGGAGCGGCCCTCATCGGCGGTGTCGCCGCTGGGGCCTATGTCGGCGGCGCCGGCATCGCAACGACGGCGGCCCGGTGGGGACCGAAGGCCGCAGCGGGACACGCTGTGGCGCAGAAAGCTGCAGCCCGTGGCGCGAACAGCGACGAAGACGGCGGGACGCCGTCCTACCGGCGGACCGAGAACGACCCTGGAGGTTACTAACAATCCATGTCCATCGACGAAGACGCAGCCGCACGGCGCATCATGGACCAGTTCGGTGAGGAGAGTCGCATCCCCTACCTCAACATCGAGGAAGGCGACGTCGGCGTCCTGATCGCCTTCCCGATCGTCGGCCTGTTCATCGCCGGCCTCACCGGCATCGAATCACTCGCCCTGCCGTTCGTCGCAGGTGGGTTCGGGTTTGGCGTCGCGATCGTCTACGTCTCGCCCGACCACCTCAACGCGTGGACGTGGACGAAAGACGTCTATCGCTACGTCAAGCGCCCCCTGATCACGTTCAGCGCCCCGGAGGAAGCCGACAGTAGTACCAATGAGACAGAGCGCAACGAGGGTGGGCTCGCGAACTACACGCCATTCAAGCCCGACGAGCGGACGCAGGACCTCACGAATATCGAGCGGGCGTGGCCGGGCGCTGGCGCGATCCAGCGCGCGGACGGCACGATGGAGGCGTTCATCGAGATCGACCCCGGCAACATGGACTTCGCGATGTCCGACAACTGGGCACAGCTCCAGGACGCCGGCGAAGAGTTCGCCAACAAGGAACTGGATTCGAAACTCAAACTCCACGCCACGACCCGCTCGTTCCCGGTCGAACAGATCACCGAGAACATCGAAGACCGCCTGAACGACGAGGACGTCAAAGAAAATCCGATCTTCCGGGAACTCCTCGAGGAGTACCGAGAGACCCGGCCGAAGGAGATGCGCGAACGCGGTATCCAGCAGGTGCGGTACTACATCGGCGTCGAGGTCAGCCCACTAGAGGTCTACGACCGCTTCCGGGACGAGGGCACACCGGCCGAGAAGCTCACCCAGTTCCCCGTCATCGGGTTCCTGTTCAACCCGTTCGTGACCCGCCGCGAGGACCTCACCGACGTCGAGCGCCGCGCACAGATGTTCGAGAAGCTGGATAGCCGGGTCAACGATGTGCGGTCGGAGTTCATCCAGCAGGCATCCGGGTGGTCCGCACGCCGGCTCAGCACGGTCGAACTCTTCGTGTTGAATATGGACTTCTGGAACGGCCGCGAACACGAGTACGACGACGCAGAGAGCGTCGTTCGCGAACAACCCATCATCGGCCACTCGTGCCGGGAGGATGACCACGATGCGTAACCTCGTCCTCCAGACGGGCAGCGGAGCCGTCGGCCAGCTCACGGAGTGGTTTACGAACCCAACCTCAGCTGAAGGTGCGGCTCTCTACATCCTGCTCGCGGTACTGGTCGGGTTCGGCGGGAAATTCCTCTGGGGCTGGTACACCGAAGACGACGAGGAAGAGGTCGAGTTCTCGGACCTCCTCGACGAGGAGACCATCGAACAGGGCGCGGCCGAACGCCAACTTCTCGACGACATCGCCGAGTCACACAAGACGGTGACGGCGCCGGCGGCGATCGAGTGGGAGACGCGCGCAGCACGGGTCGGCGAGCAGTGGACGACGACGCTGTACATCGCTGATTACCCGGACTACCCCAACGACGGCTACCTCTCCGAGCTCTTCGAGATGACCGACGTACAGTTCGACCTGACGGCCCACATCACGCCGAAGAATCAGGAGCGGGCCCGGAACGAACTGCAGGATATCGCTGACGACCTTCAGGTGGATGCTGATCTCGAACAGAGCGTCCGGAGTGCCTACCTACAGGAACGCGCCAACGAGGCCGCAGCGACGTACAAGGCCGTCGAGAATGGCGCGAACGTCTTCGACCAGGGGATGTTCATCACGGTCCGGGCCGACGAGAAGGAGGACCTCCGGGACGCCGTCCAGAAGGTCAAGAGCGCGCTCCGTGACGACCCGGCGAACCTCACGCCAAAGACGGCGATCTGTCGGCAGGATCTCGCCCTCCAGTCCGCCGCGCCCATCGGCGACAACGAGTTCGGGCGGACGTCGATTGCGCTCGGCGGCGCCGTCGGCGCGTTGCTGTCCTCGCCGCACAACGCGACGATTCTCGAGGAAGGCGGGGTAGAGTTCGGGATTCACAAGGACAACCAGAGCCCCGTGGTCATCGACCCGTTCGCGCGGGACAACGGGTACGCGATGTTCACCGTCGGCGACACCGGCTCGGGGAAGTCGTTCAGTTCGAAGCAGAACTTTATCCGCTCCATCGAGCAGAGCAAGGACCGTATCGGCATCATCCTCGAGCCGTTGAACAACTGGGCCGGCGTCGCCGAAGCCCTCGACGCCAAACGCATCACTGTCGGCGGGACACTCGGGCTGAACCCCTTGGAGATTCGGGAGACGCCCGAGCACGTCCAGCGGGCGATGGGCGAGGACGCGAGCCCGTTCAACGAGAAGCTCGACGACGCGATGAGCTTCCTCACCAACTTCTTCGCGCTGCGGGGCATCTCGCTGGGCGACCGCCGGACGACGCTGGAACTCGGGCTCAAGCGGGCGTACAAGCGCAACGGGATTACCGACGACATCTCGACGCACGACAACCCGAGCCCGACGATTCAGGATATGATGGACGTCTTCGAGGACATGGTCAACGACCCTGAGGAGTTCGTCGTCCGGTCCGACGAGGAGGCCGGGAAGATCAAGGAGGACGCGACGTGGCTCCTCGACCAGCTCCGCCCCTTCGAGGACGACGGTCGGCACGCCAACCTCGGCCAAGAGTCCGACTTCGACATTCGCGACGAGAAGGTCATCTACCTCGACCTCGCTCAGCAGGAGGGCAGCGTCGACAGCAGCACGGCGCTGACGATGCAGCTGCTGATCTCGCTGGTGTACGAGCGGGCGAAAGTCTCGGAGAAGGAGGTCGTGTTCTACATTGACGAGGCGCGGTACATCATGCAGGACGCCGCGAGTTTGGCGTTCCTCGAAACGGTGTTCCGGCACCACCGCCATCACGATCTCTCGATCCGGCTGGTCACGCAGACCGTTGACGAGTTCTTCGAGCACGCCGAAAGCGAGGCGATTCTGGATCAGTGTGCGGTCAAGCAGTTCCACCGCCTCGACGGGATGGACGAGGAGTGGGCCGACGAGTTCGGGTTGAACTACGCGCAGATGCGGTTCGTCCAGGACGCCGTGCCCGGCAACGAGGACGCCGGCTTCTCCGAGGCGCTGGTAGGCGTCGACGGCGAGTGGCGCGGCATTCAGGTCAAAGCGATGCCCAAGGAGAAGCAGGTCATCGACTTCGACCCGACCTCACAGGTCCGATCCTCACTGCCCGGCGCCGGCGACGACGCTGTCGATACCGAGATGGAGGAGTTCCAGGAAGAGCTCGAACACCGAGCAACGACCGGAACGAACGAAACGAGCGAACTGAACGAGGAATCAGACGCCGTCGAAGCTGAGCCAGACGGCGGGTCAACGGAGGAGACCAACGATGGCTGAGTACCTGCGCGTCACACCGACATCCGAGCGACTTGACCCGGAGAGCATCTCCCGCGTCCTCGAAAGTCTCCACAAGCTGACCACGCCCGGGTCGTCGGGCCTCGGGGCGAAGCTGAACCCACTCCACAGTGAGACACCACCCCGATTCGAGTTCCTCGCAATCAGTGATGGTCCGGACGACCCGGTAGAGTTCTTCTACGGGGCGGATGCTCATCTCGATACGCTTGAGAAGCGCCTCCGCTCCATCTATCCGGCCACGTTCGACATCGAGCGCGTCGACGTCGACGTCGCCGCCCGGCTCATTCAACCAAGCGAGTTCACACCGCAGGAGTTCGTCGACCACTACGAGGCCGGGCGGCTGCAGTACGAATTTGGCCCGGCAGAACAGTACGACATCGTCGACGAGGAACCAGCGGACGCCGAGTCATCCGAAGCAGACCCCATTGTCGACGGCGGTACAGCAGCCACGAGCGTCCCCGATCATCACGTGACTGTTGGGGACTCAGCCCTGGAACTAGCGCCGCCCGATGCACTTCCAGACGACGAGGAAGAGCGACGGGCCATCGAGAAGCCGACGATGACACCGGCGGGAACGATCCTGGCTCGCCCGGCCCAAGACGCCGTCTCGCCGCTCGGGGTCCGGTGGTGTGGCTCCGCGTCGCGGAAGCAGGACTGGATGACCTCGCTGACGCCGTTCACGGCAGAGGAAACGAACGGCGATCTCTCGTCCGTCGACGAGCCCGGCGCGGCGCTGGCGTCGCTGATCGACCACTTGATGGAGGCGACAGCGCCGACCGCGTTCCAAGTCGTCTTCCAACGGCGTGCTAGCTGGCAGTCCGACTCGGAGGTACGGAAAGAGGACCTCGTCGACGGCCGGGATACGTTCTTCCAGGAAGTCGTCGGGTCGTTGCTCGAGGTCGAGGAGCAACGGAGCGACCAGGACGACCGGCAGCTCAGCGAGGCCGTCAAGAAGCGCATCGAGTACATCGACGCGAAGAACGCCAAACGGTCGTTCACGGTCAACATCCGGGCCGTCGGCGTCCCCACCGACGAAACCCGCGACGACCTCGATGGCCGGATGGACTCGCTCCTCCCCGTGTTCGACCCGCTTGATGGACCGTTCTACGAGGTCGAGGGGCAACGCCTCCGGGACAGCGGCTTCCGTGAGAAAACGAAGGAGAAGAAGGCACGGGCCGCTCTCCAGCGCCTCCTCAATCGCGAGTTGACGACGGGCCGGGGGAAGACCCGCCCCGAGCTGGTCCTCTGTGGAACGGAGCTCGCGAACTTCGTCCTCGTCCCCTCCTCCGAACAGCTGACCGTCGAGGGGACGCGGGGAACCAGAGCCGAACAGCAGAGTCGGAACCCGCTCCCGTGGCCGAATCCGGATCTGATCCAGCAGTTCCAGGACGGGATGGCCATCGGCTACGCACTCGACGAGAACGGCGAGCCACGACCCGACCCGATCCGGATCCCGCCGGACCTGTTGCCGACGCATTACGGCCGGTTCGCGTCGACGGGCGGCGGGAAGTCGAAGGCCATCATCAACGACGCCCTTTCGCTTCGCGAGTCGACGGGTGGCCCCGTCGTCCTCGTCGACCCGAAGGGAGACGGGATGTGTGAGAACTGCCTGCGCTGCCACTACGAACGATTTGGGGGCCTCGACGACGTCTACCACTTCCGCGTCCCGGAGACCATCCCCGCGTTCTCCTTCTTCGACATCCGCCCTGCGCTCGAAGCGGGTCGGAACCGCGAGGACGCGATTCAGGACAAGGTCGACCACTTCCACGACATTCTCCGGATGATTATGGGCCGCGAGCAGTACGGCCAGGCGTTTGTCGCGAACGAGATCCTCAGCTACCTGATCAAGGCGCTGTTCGACGAGGAGTACGGGAGCGACGTGTTCGGGCTGGACGACCTCTTCGCCGCCGCGCTCCGGATGCAGCGCGACCAGACGATTCCTCCAGTCTCAGCGGACAACCAGAACATCGAGGAATCGCTGACGCGCCACTTCGCGAAGGACAACCACCAGTTCCAGGTCTCGATGGACGCCGTCGGGAACCGCCTCGACAAGCTCAAAGAGGACGCGCATCTCCGGCGGATCTTCAGCCACGTCCCCGAGCAGAATGACGCCGACGAGTACGTCGACAACCGCTTCGACTTCCGCGAATTCCTCGATGAAGACGCCACCATCATCTTCGACCTCGGCGACCTTCGGCCGGAGGCACAGCGAGCGATCACACTCCTGTTGTTGAGCAACCTCTGGGACGCCGTGCAGGTGCGCCGGCGGGACGGCCAGACCGATTACGAGAAGCTCACGAACCTCATCATCGAGGAGGCGGCACCGGTCGCGTCGACGAAGCTCGTGTCCGAACAGTTGCTGCCGCAGGGTCGGTCGTTCGGGCTGAGTATGGGCCTCGTGATGCAGTTCCCTGAGCAGGTGCGGAACCGGAACGAGCGGGCCTACGACGAGGTACTCAACAACATCAAGACGAAGCTCATCGGCAACATCTCGATTGAACGCGATCTCGCGGAGTCGCTCGCCCACGAGGACCTCAGTCCGACCGAACTTCGCAACCGAATCAACACGCTCCCGAGCGGTGAGTGGATCGCCCAGCTCCCGAGCCCCTCGTTCGGGGAGACTGGGCCGCCACCGTTCTCGCTCAAGCCGCTCCCGATTGCGCCGGGGCATCCAGAAAGCGACCAGCCGCTCACTCAGCCCCAGGAAGACCATTTCGAGTCCGTGTCCCGGCCACGGATGGTCGAACGGACACAGGCCCAGTACGGGCTGACAGAGCCAACTGAGTCGAGCACTGCCCCAGAGGAGACTGGCTGGGGGAGTTCGGGGGCCGAAACGACGGGCTCGGCTGCCGACGGCGATGCAGCGACCGACCCGACGCAATCCGCGTTTATCAGCGAATCGACGACCGAGGACGCGTCGACGTCGACCACCCAGCCCGCAACGGACAGCGACCCAGATGCAGACGAGTCCGAGATGAGTCCCCTGTTCGGACAGACTACCGAGACGGACGAGGAGTCAGCTGCTGACCAAGCAGCGGGGCCGGAGAACGGGGCAACACCCGTTCAGGAAAGCAGCGTACCCGTCCCCGATGACGAACTCCAACAACGCGGGCTCAGTCGAGACGATGTCCAGTTCCTGAATCGGGTCCTCGACGTGATGAACCGAGAGGACAACGAGTACACGCTACTGGACAGGATGAGCCAGCTTCGGGACGAATACGACGACCTCCATGTGGAGCGGCTCACGGAGCAGGACCTCCTGGACGCGGACTCCGCGGCGGGGCGCAAGTACTACACCGTCCCCCCGGACGGTCGAGACCTCCTCGGGAGAGAATTGAAGGCGGGGCCAGGAGCGGGCGATCTCGGCGAGAAAACGCCACACAAGGTTGGCGTCCGGCTCCTCGAGCTCTGGCTCCAGCAGCGGGAGGACGTGGTTCGCGTGGAACCGTACTACGAAACCGACGATGGCACCGTACTGGACGTGGCCGGCATCGACGAGGACGGCGATCTCGTCTGGGCCGGCGAAGCAGAGCTCGCGAGTAACAATCGGCACGCCCCAGTCGAGGATTACGACAAACTCAGTGCGGTGGATGCCGACGCGATCTGGGCCTTCAACAATCGCGAGACGGCGCTCAATGTCCTGGAGAGCCTTGCCGACGCAGATCGAATCGACGAGCGGGTCAGCGGGCGGGCGGCACGGTCGTTCGCGACCATCAGAGACGCCGTCGACGACTTCGATGCTGCGGGCCTGACCACCGTTCGGGGCTTCAAAAATCTCGATCAGGAACTCAACCAATGACCTGGCGACAGGCGACCCGCGAGGAGATTTACGCCTACTATGCCGAGGAGTTCCCCCGCTATCTGGACGACCTGCCGGAATTCATCACGGCGACCGGCCCGAAACAGTACGCTATCGCCTTCCGGGAGTCCCACCCGGTTCGCAAAGACGAGGTGCCGGACAAGGACTTCATCCGGCGGGATACGTGGCAAACAGATGCGTCGGGCGACCGAACGACGCCCGAATTCGACGACTTCGAGGACGTTGTCGAGTTCATTCGGCATCCAGCCCGCAACGACCCGCTGGGGCGGAGCGAGTTCGCACTCGCTGATCCGGAGGTACTGGAGCAACCGGACCCACAGCCCGACGCCGTCTACTACGCACTGGATCACTGGGAACGACCCTGGGTCCTCCTCGTCGACATCGACGCGAAAGAGATCGCCCGAGACAGAGCGGAGGAGCTGGTGTCGGCGGACGTCGAGGATCAGGACGACGATGCGCTTCTCGATGCTGCGGGTATCCTCGACGCCGCTCCCGAGGGGTATCCGTACGCCTTCGAAGACATCGACCGCGCCATCGAGTACGGGTTCGAGCTGAGGGATATCTTCGAGGACGATTTCGACGCCAAGGAGACGATGGTCCTCTACAGCGGGCAGGGAGTCCACGTCTACCTGCTGGATACCGACCCGGCGCACCGATACGACGAGCAGAGTCGCGAGGTGTTGAACGACCTCCTCCTCGAGACGTACGACATCCCGATCGACCCCGTCGTGACGGCCGACCGCCGGCGGGTCGCCCGCCTGCCCTACTCACTTCACGCCGACGTTTGTAGCATCGTCCAACCCATCGAGAGCCCGGCGTTCGACGTGCGATCTGCCACACCCGAGGTGATCGACGGATGAGTCCGAGTACACCAACCGACGACGAGGACATGGCGTATCGGGTCGCAGCGCTCCCGCTGGAGTACGGAGAGACACGCATCAACCAACTGTTTACGCGTGGTTACAATCGATACGTCGTCGACGGCGAGGACCAACCCGAAGATCTCCTGAACGACATCGAACGGTTCGGCACAGCGGCGTTCAAAGAACAGGTTCGCGCCGACGCAGTCGACGAGCCGTTCGTCGACAAACCGGGAACGCTCGCCGTGCTCGCGACGTTGAGTGCGATCTGTGTGAAGGAACACCCGAAGTTCGAGCACGCGTCGCCCCGGAACATCCAGGTGCTCTACGACATCCGAGAGCTGTACGTCAACAATCTCGCCTCCCTCATCCGCGCCCACGGCGATGGGTCACTCCAACAGGACATCGCCGACGTGCTGTACAGCAAGGAGCCCGGTGAGGATGGCCCACATCCGGGTCGGGTCTGTACGGGCATCACGGAGATGCCGGAGTTCGGGGATGGCCTCTACCTCGAAATCCCGATGGCGGCGGCGTCACGCAAATGCCTCGTTCGGGAGGACGAGTCGTCGACAGGGAATGACGATGGCGGAGAGATACTGACGCAAGTGAAGGACAACAACCTGTACGTCCCGGTCGGTGATTTCGACAGCAAGTATCGGGACTACGCTGAGCGGGCGTTCAAGAAGCTCCTGCGGGTGCAAGAAGACGGGCTCTCCGACGACCAGCTATCGTGGCTGACCACGAACGAGTCGGCGATCACGGAGCGGATCGACCGCTTCCTCGAGACCGGCCATCACGAGCGTATCTGGCGGAACTGGGACCGTGGGGAACGGACGATTCGCGTCCTCCGGCGGGCCCTGAGTGACGCGCCCGACGACGTGGCACAAAAGGGTGAGTTCCACACGGCGAAAGAGCTCTATCGAGCGGTTACGGCGTACGATGCGGAGGACGAGTGGGAATCGTCCGTGACGGATTGGATCTCGAGTCCGAGCAGTCTCGCGAAGACGCTGGCCGACCACGAGTCCCACTCGGCCGTCACGATCGACCGCGACGGGCGCGTCAATACGTACAGAATCGGGCGAGCCGGGACCGGCGCCGAGCAGATCGAAGTGCGAGAGATCGAGGATCTCTTCGAACTCCCCTGTATGGCGAATATGGAGGAGCGGCTACACGAGAAGAAGCCGGTGCGGAAGGACCTCTACAACTTCGCGCGGATGGTGATGTGGCTGCCGCAGTACCAAGACAGCAGCCTCAACGAGATCGTCGCGGACCTCAAGGACGTCTTCTCCCGGTGGCCGTGGTACGACGAGCAGGAGACCGAGTACCAAGTCCGCTACGAGTTCTCGAACACGATCGGCGGGGACACGCCGTTGCCGATGAACTGCGATAACGACGATATACAACGGTACTGTATCGGCCAGGACCAATGTCCCTACTCGATCTGGGGCAGCCTCCCGTTCCCGGATGAGATGTACGAGCAAGTCGACGAGGGATCAGCTGGTCCCTCAGAGCAGTTCTAAGGAATAGACTTCCCCTCAGATTTTCGAGGTTCGTGTTGCAGACCAAAGCCAGTCTTTTCAGAATCCCCGTCGAGCAATTTTCAGCGGCTAACACAACCGAAATCGAGGGAATCGGGGTGTTTCATGATTCGAAGTACCGAGCCGGGGAGCCTCGAGAGACACTGAACAGGTGAAGCAGCGGCCCGATGAAATTTAAATACGTCCGAAATCACCTTCATTACCCCCTCGTCGAGCAAATTTTGGGACTCCAGTACCACTCCCGAACTCGTCGAGGTATTTTCTACCGCCTCAAATCGGCCCGACGGGGTTCTTCTTAGATTTGAGGCCGTCATATCGTCTTGCATATCGCGGATTTCGTCCAAAGAAAGAGGCGATATGCAATGTGCGAAGGCCGCGGGCTCTCTCAGGCCAAGGGGCCGTCATCCAGAGTTTGGATTCAGTAATCTATCAGATTTCGCGCACAGGTTGACCGGGTGTGAGTCGGTGGTGTCTGTCGCCCCCGCGAGGGGGTGGCGGGGCGCATCACGTGCCCCCGATAGACGATGGCTTCGGAACAACGCAGCAAGACACGAGCAGCGCATCAGGCAGGAACTACCCCCGACGGTCAAGCACCGTGGGAAGACATCGAAGTAACGGTTCCGACCGACCGGGATCACACGTCAGTCGTCGCGCTCGTGGAGTGTGCTCTCGTCGAGCTCACTCACGAGGCCGTGGGCGCCGTCTTCATCTCCCGGCAGGTTGGGCGCTCGACTCGGACGCAGTACGTCGCCGGCGACGACGTCGGCGAGCAGTTCCAAAAGCGGTATTTTGACGACCGGCTGGGCTGGCACGAGACCACCATTTCCCGACGAACAGTTCGCGACGAGCTCATCACTCAGCTCACGCGACCGGCTGAACAGGCAGATGAAGAAGCAGCCAGCGAGCCAGATACCTTCGTCGTGAAGCCAGTTCGAGAGCTCCGAACGCCGTAGCGGCTAAACTTAACCAACATTCCGAACCGATACCGACACAGTGTTGGTTAACTCTGGGGCTGGATCCACTCCCTCGCCCCCACCCACCGCCCTGTACCTCGAGTGAGTGTATCCTGGCGGACGGGCGATCCGAGGAGGTGCCGAATCTGTACGCCATGAACTGTTTGTCGGCGCCAGGAGGCGTGCAGCGCGCAACAGCGTGCGCTGCGTGACTCACCATGCTTGGTCCCGATCCGCACGACGACACGAGTCGCGACTACGAACAGTCCGAGAAAGAACTGCTGGCCCAGGACCGTGACGCCGCCGGCGTCGACACGGCGGACGTCGACGACCCGACTGCCCAGAACCTGGTCAAGGACCTCATCGACGCGGCCGTCGTCACTCCGGTTCCCGAGGACCACGTTCTGGTTCACGAGCCGAGCGGCACCACGTTCGACTCATCGACGCAGCTGGCCGTCTTCCACCGTGGCTGGGCGGCCGGCCGCGACGCCGACGGGGAGGGCGAGTGATGCAGCAGACCCTCGTCGGCTGTGCGTTCTGTGATGCCCCGTCCGGTACCGAGCCTGGCGAGGCCCACACCTGGGGGCAAGACGAGCGGGTCACTCACCCGATCTGTGTCGACTGCGCGATTCAGACGGAGCCGGATCCTGACGAGCGCGATCACGTCGCCTGTGACGGCTGTGGGCTGGTCGTCGACACGCTCGCGGCACTCACCCGGTTCCGGGTCGAACTGGGGCATCTTGAAGGCCCGATTCAGCTGTGCGCCCGCTGTAATCCGGGCGGGCTTGCGACGTACTGGACACGAGATCTCGAGGAGCATCTTGTTGAGCAGTAGTTGGCTTCTCACCCGATGGCCGCAACCACCATCACGTTGAAATACGTCGATACGCCTAATACACTCACCGACAAAGAAATACATATGCCCATCGACATCGAGACCTTCGAATCCTCCCCCGAAGACCGGCTCCAGCACTCCGGAGAGACGAACGCAGACCGCGTGATGCGATTCCTCGCCACCCATCCCGAGCAGGCGTTCACGCAGAGCGAGATTCGTGACGCAACTGACGTCAAAGCGGGGAGTATCAGCGTCGTCCTCTCCCGGCTCGAAGATCGCGGGCTCGTCCGGCACAAGGGCAACTACTGGGCGCTCGGTGAGGTCGATAACGTCGCCGCGTACGCCAGTATGCTCGAGAGCACGCGAGCAGCCAACGACCGCTTCGGTGAGGAGGACATGGACGAGTGGTTGGAACACGCCGTCGACGACGCGGACGAGGCGACTGAATGAGCTATCAGCGCGGGGATGTCGTCTGGGGGCCGGACCCGTTCAAGTCCGGAGAGAACCCTCGTCCGTGGCTCATCCTCAACAACGACATGCATCCATTCGGTAACGAGGAGTACATGACGGTCACACTCACGACGACGCCCCACGACGAGGGGATTCCCCTCGACGACGCCAACTGGGTCGAGGGCGGGATGCCCAGGCAGAGCTACGCCTCGCCGTGGGCCGTCGCGTCGCCAAAGCACGCCGCGATTGTTCGACGCCAAGGCCGCCTCGAGGAGTCGTTCGTCCAGACCATCGTCGACGCACTCGGAACGTATCTCGAACCACCGGCCGAGGAATGACCACTCACGCAACCGTGTACGACATCCAGGAACGAACTGGTAATCCCGCGCACGCATCTGTCGACAGGGTTTGTGAGCGGCTGCTCGACCGTGCGGCTACCCCGCGAACGGATCACCCGGATGCACATCTCGATAAAACGATGGCCACGGTTGTCGATCGATACGGGGACGCAGTTGTTCGGGCGGTCATCCACCGGGTCCTCGTCGACGGCGTCCCGTTTCGGACGGCCGCTGCAGATCACGATGTGGCGGCACTTGATGGCGTTCGGATCGGAACTGTCGCAACGCAGGTCCTCAGTGAGCTGAACACGGACCCATAAGGGTCTTTGAAAGCCCTCGGCCGCTCGACGTCCCGCGACCGCCGCTGCGCTCCTCGTGCCTGCGGTGCTTGCGGGGTCGGGGGACGGCCGAGGCGGCCTCGCCCTTTCTGAGTCCGCCAGGATTGTTGTTGGTCCATCAAGCGACGTAGCCGGTTGAACAGGTGTGTACGTAGCGGCCCGCCCCGCGCGCCGCTGCCGCCCTCCGCGTCGCTCGCGACTGACCATTCCGGGCGTGCGGGCGCTCTCCGCACCGCCCGCGCCCGTTCCGGGCCAAAGTGCATGTGCCCTCGGCGCCAGCGGGTAAGCGCGGGGGGTTGCGCGGCGTGGCTGCTCACCCCCGACTGATATCCTTCTAGCTGAGGAAGCACTGTTCACAAGGTATTATTTTGATCGTAGAAATTACTGAATCCGGGGGGAAGTAGATTTTATTACAAGGTTACGGCATCCGTCACTCGTGTTGACTCGGTCACACAAACTGAGAGCGGCTTAATTCCTGCTAAAGATGTTCAAACTGTGTTTAATACGGCAGATGGTAGATACGATCAATTTCTCGTCACAAAGACGGTGTATCCGGGTGTGGCTCCTCTAAAACCGGCTCAAACGGGATCTCCCCAGCTGAGTTGATATTATCGTTACTATCGAAAATCATACCTTCAATTGTATCTGTATTCGTTGTCCCCCAGTAGTTATTCGTCCCCGTTAGTGCTGCATCTTCGTACCCTTCAGGAAGTTTCAACACAATCTCATCCGTCATATTGAGGAACGAATTATACTCAACAATAGTTTCTGAGGAGCCGTAACTAGTCCAATTGTTAATCAAACCACCATATGTCGCACTCCGCCCCCTGTCAAACACGTTATGTCGAATAAGAACCTGGACCGTTTTGTCATCGTACCGGTCACCAGTGCCCACAGCAAAACCACCAGAGTTGATGAATTCGTTATACTCAACACGGATTTCAGTCCGCGAGGTCTCATATTCTGCCGTTGAACCACGGTACGGATACCACACGTACGACGCTCCAACGTTTTCTAACCGAGACCGTCGAAGATGGAATCCTCCCCAACCACGCATCCAAAACGGTCCGCCGTTCCTAATCGTACAGTACTCAGCATCAAGGAATGCGTCCGGGGGTGAATTTTCAGCCTCAAAAAACGTTGACCGCCCATCCCGACCATCAAACGTGATCGAGTTATTCGACGACCCCTTCGCGGTAATCTCCCCGTGCATCAAGAACATCGAATCGTCATCGAGTGAATCGCCAGCTAGCACTGTAGCACCGGGTTCAATCGTTAATGACACGCCCTCCCGGACCTGCACCGTCGATGTGACTACGAATGGACTATCGCTTGCCGACCACCGCGTATCGTTGTCAATAACACCACCGACCTCAGTCACTGACAGTACTGAAAAGTCGACTGCTTGGTCACCGACTGCTAATTCGTGCGTTCCGGGGGTGTCTAGACTGAGCTGGAATTGAACTTGAGTACCAGATCCACTTTCTAATCGGACAGATTTTACTGTATACGGATCTCCATCGACGAGTAATTCGACATCACGAGAACCAGTGGATCCTCCGTCGTTGACTAATTCGACAGTTATTGTCGTGGATTCGCCCGGATACGTTTCTGGCGGATTGACATCGATATTCTGTACGTTAATTTCTGCCGGGGCTGGGGTATCAGTTTCCTCGGTTGTTTCTACCGACTCAGCCTCTGTAGTGCTGCTTGTCCCCGTGGTCGATGTGGAGGATTCAGGAGACCCAGAACTGTCCCCGGGAACACCGGCACAGCCAGATAGGGCGGTGAAAGCACCAATAGAAATCAAGAGTCCTCGCCGATTCATGTCTTGGGTCCTCGCCGATTCATGTCTTGGTTTCCAGAGGCCTGAAAAGTAAAGATTTGGTAAAATTTTGTAGAATTGCTGAATATAGGACGGTCTCACTCAGAGCAATTTATTCCCCATACACCAATATTACGCCCGAGAAGTGATTAAATATGTGTATACTGCCATTTTTATCAGCAGTCGATTCCTTTTGAGTCCCATATGGGCAAAAATGTGATCCTCGTTGGAGCCGGTGCGAGTTTTGGGGCAGGAGAGGTTTACCCTGATAATCCACCTTTAGGTAGAGATCTATTCACACAACTTGAATCTAAATTTCCAAGGTCATGGGGATCCCTGCCCGATCACATACGGAAAAATTTTCTGAAGGGCTTTGAAGAAGGGATGGTAGCGTTGTCTGAATCCGATTCGAATCTTCACGCACCTCTGTACCAAGCCATGGCGGCATACTTTGCAGAATTTTCGATTGGAGAAAATAATCACTATGCGGCTCTAATCGAGAGTCTACACAATTCTATTACCAACGGCGAAACGGTGTTTGTCTCACTCAACTATGATTGTCTTCTCGAAGAAGCCATTGAAGCCGCAGGAATTGATGTCGACCCTGTCCCCGAGAATCTCGGAAATCCTGGTACCGTCATCAAACCGCATGGTTCATGTAATTTCCTTCCAGCATCAATCCAGGCATCAGGAATTTCATTTACCGAAGGTGTATCATTCGATGCCGGTGTGAGGTGTGTCTCAAAAGAGGAGGTTATCGAATACTACCATAGCGACAAGGCCCTCTATCCGGCCATGTCTCTCTACCGCCCGGATAAAAGCACTCAGATCTCCCCCCCAGTGATTCATCGATTCCAGGAATTGTATCGGAAGGCAGTATCTGAAGCCAATACTATTGGTATAATTGGTGCGGGTATTCATGCTCAAGATGACCACATTTGGGATCCGTTGGCATCGTCGGATGTACCACTCTATTACATTGGTGGAAGGCCTGACTTCGATGACTGGCAAGCTGAGCACCGAGACGCCGGTGTAAATCAATATATTTCACAAAAATTTGGCGACGGCGTGGATGAGCTAATTACGGCATTTGACTGAATGCACTCTCTGGGCATATTTAGACGCTCCTGAATTGGTGGGTTAGTGGCTCTGTTGGGGGAACAGAATTTGTCCATGAGTCCCTTTCAGTACGCTTTCGCTGTCCGGAAAAGGGCCTGAAACGCCTATCTCCACCGCGTCTAAACAAGTCTCACTCTCTGTATTCAGCACGCTATTCTTTACAGATTTCGAGTGGGTTGCGGCCCAGCGTCGCGGTTTCGTTTTTACTTAGCGCTTCAAAACAAGTGTAACCGCTGCTCTACGACACCCGGTTCAGATTGCGTAGTGTAGTGATGTTTTTGAGCGCCTGCAAAGGGTGCAGGCGCGTTCAGTCGTGCCTGCACAGCACAGGTGATTCGAGATGCAACGCCACCAGCAGCGACAGGTGTATCGACAGCCGGAGGTGCGATGATCGATGGCGGTCGAACTGAATGAAATCGAGGAGGCCGAAGTCGAACTGGAACAGTGGTTAGTCGAACAGGCCGAGAACGGTGTTCCGGAAATGGTCCTAATCGGGCTCCTTCGGGACTACGCGGACGACATCGAACACCTCGGTTACGTGCCGCGAATGTGGGGTGAGTCAGAGCGATGAGACGAACCAACTCCTTCGAGATCGTGCCCCAGTCGAACCAAGCCGGCACCATCCTTCGACGGCTCCTCGATGCGTCAGCTAGGCTCTGGAACGAGTTGACCTACGAGCGGCGGCAGCGATTCTTTACCGGAGAGAGCGTCTGGGACTGTGACGGATATAAAGACGAGTACGTCGATCTGATCGGGTCCGCGACGACCGCACAAGTCGCCCGCCAGAACGACCAAGCGTGGCGCTCGTTCTTCGAACTCCGCGAGACGTCGGACCACGATCCCAACCCACCCGGTTACTGGGGGAATCGCGAGGACGGTCGCGAACTGCGGACCTTCATTCGGAAGGATATGTACTCTCTCCGGTGGGGCGAGCGTTCTCGTCTAGAGGTTCCGATTGGACGGGACCTGAAAGACGAGTACGGTTTCGGGCGGTACGAGCGCCTTCGGGTTCCGGTTCGTGGCGATCCACAGTGGACCGGCGAGCAGGGGCAACTCCGGTTGACGTACGATGAGGTCAAAGAAACGTACCAGGCCTACCAGTCAGTAACTGTCCCAGATGAGGAACGGACGACGCCGACAGGAGAGTCGGTCGCAGCGCTCGATATCGGCGCGAACGTCCTCGTCGCGTGTACGACGACGACCGGCGACCAGTACTGGTACAGCGGCCAAGAGCCGTTCCGGCAGTTCCGTGAGACGACCCAGCGCATCGCCGACGCCAAAGCGAAGCTGCCGGATGGACAGCAGACCAGTACGCGGATCCAACAGCTCTATGGGAAGCGATCTCGCCGGCGCGACCACGCCGTGAACGCGCTCGTTCGTGACTTGGTCGAGCGGCTCCACGACGACGGTGTCGAAACCATCTACCACGGCGATCTCACCGGCGTCCTCGGCGAGTACTGGTCAGTCGAAGCCAATCTCAAAGCGCGCACGTTCTGGGCGCATCGACAGTGTCTCGACCAGCTCGCGAACGTCTGCGAGGAGTACGGAATTGAAGTGGCCTCACTCTCCGAAGCGTGGACCTCCCAGACGTGTCCGGAGTGTGGCGAACGCGAGCAGACCCGCCGGCATCGCGAGACGCTGCGGTGTCCGTGTGGCTTCGAGGGGCACGCCGACCTCGTCGCGTCGCAGACACTGCTCGAACAGGCAACGAACACCGCGGTCAGGCCGACGGCACGGCCCGTGCGGTTCCAGTAGGACGATCACCAGTGGTCCCCCGTCGAGGGGGTCGCGGTGGGGCCCAACGAATAGCGCACAGACCCGCAAGGTGCCGCCGTGGTGTCGCCGTGACACCAGCGAGCGGACGCTCCCGTGTGTGGAGTGGATGTCGATCCGCTGGTCGCTCGCTTTTCGTACGTGGTCCCTTAGAACTAATAGACGTACGGATGTCCCTTCAGTAATGGACGCGTCAACCCCTTATTTTCAAGAAACGGTGAATCTAGATATTTATGACAAAGATGTCCACGCAGAGGTCTCACTCTCAGAAGCAGGAAATATAGATGTGGAGGTTATCAATAGTCCTCAATTCGGTGTGTCCTCAGAATTCTCAGAAAACATCGGTGCCATTGGAGGAACAACCTTAGATGGCGACGGAGTTGAATTTTCTAATGTCATAGTTTCTCTTGGTTTACAATCAAGTAGGAATAAAGCCAGTCATCGATACATTAGTTCTCTGTCACCACCCTCCGAAATAGAGATTGACGGTTCTGGTGGGTATGTGTCCTACGAGGGTGAAGAAGTTAGTGTGCAGTTCGATGTTCTGGGTTTCAAGCCATTCATTCCACACAATGCAGTAGACGAGATCGAACTTATAAATCGGGATTCGTGGCAGGTGACAGCATCATCAGTAAATGAGATAGATGAGCGAATTGATTTCATCAAGTCTCACAAAACCCTTCTCCGAACAGCAGAGGTTGTAGTTACATTAGATATTCCAGGATGTATCTCACATCAAGTAGATCAAGCTCGCGAAAAGCTGAGTGATGTACTATCCTTAGCAGGATTTGTACAGGGGATGGGGCCAAATTTCGTCCGAGGGGAAGTAATCAGCATCAATGGAGAGCCCCCTGATACTGTTGATAATGGGATTCGATTTACAAAAATGTGGTCTACACAAGGAGATATTGGTGGTGCATTCAAGTCAGAAAGGTTAGTCTGGGGAAATGAATTCCCACAATACTTAGACGTAGCTTATGACAATTATGATTCTTATGTCCAAGACGAACTTCAACTTCGACATGTCTTAGGATACTACTGGGATGCATTAAATTCGACACGGCCCGTTGAAGGCCGCTACTTGAGTGTATGTAGTGCGATTGAGTTGCTTGCAAAACGGTATTCAGATCTATTTAAGCAACAATCTAGAACGCAGGACAGAATCGAATATCTGGTTGATGAGTTAGAGGTCGAAACAGATGACCTTACCGACTTCGCAGGAACGTCTGATCGAGCCGTATCATCAACGTATTTTTACAGTTATTCTCGCCAATATGTAGTTCACGGCGATAATAATCTGACTTGGAGTGAACTTCGAGATGATTTTGAGGCTGCCTTAACACTCCTTCAACGAATCATCAGAAACCAGCTAGTTGGACCAGTAGAGGAAGAATCTGGTTTTAATGAACTGGTTGATATTAGTCCGAAAGGTGTTGTCGAATTCGAATAGAGTATAATGGCCTTGTTTAGACGCTCCTGAAGACACAGGTCAGTGGCTATGTTGGGTGATGAGATTCAGTCCGTGAGCGCCTCTCGATCAGTTTCGTTGTTCGGATAACGTCCGTAGCGAGTGATCTGCACCGCGTCTAAACAAGGCTGAGTATAATTGTTCAAGTTGCGCTATGCACGAATTCTATAGGTACAGCATTCATTTCCGGGGTCGCCTTGTTGATATGAGCCGTTACGGCTCGCACCGCTCGCCGCTTTCCGCCCTCCGCGTCGCTCGCGACCGACCATTCCGGGCTGCCTGCCTGCGGTAGCGGGCGGGCTGCCGGGCTAAAGTGAATGTGCCCTCGACGCCAGCGCTTCACCCGTTCGGGTCCTGCGGACCTCGGCGAAGCCGACCGCGACGGACGTGGTTGCGTCGCGGCGAACGGGGAATGCGCTGGCCGCTCGCTCCGGGCGGGTCGGCGCGCGGTGCTGGATGAGGCCACCTCATGCAGGCGCGCTCTCGCTCGCGCCCGGTAGGGCGCTCGCGAAGGCGCGAGCGAGAGCGCGCAGATGGTTCTGTCGGTCGTTGTCGTCGGAAAACCGCGATGTAGTAGCATCGCGGTGTCGGCGCGTGAGCGCCTTCGTCGGAAATCACCTTGTGAGTGATTCCAATGTCTAGTAACAACGCTAGCGGAAAGGTCGTTTCGGTCGATGAACAGGCATTCGAGAAAGCGGGCGGTCAGGCGGTCGATGAAGACGGCTTCCCAGTCGTCGACGAGACGCCGGAGTTCGAGGCGGCGGTCGAGCAGGAGACGCAGGCGAAGGTGGATGCAAACCACCCGGACGGGATCGCGGACACGAGCCAGGATCAGATTCACGGTGTCACCCTCGAACAGGAAGAGCGCATTCGGGCGCGGGAAGCCGAACTGGAGCGCATCAGTGCCCAGGCCGAGCTGGGAACGCAGGACGGTCGCGAGCAGCGCACGCGAGAGGTCGTCAGCGAGCAGTGTGGTCGCGACGAGCCGGCGCCGGCGGAGCGCACGGATCCCCGAGAGAAGCTGACGCAAGAGGAACTCGCGGCGGTCAACGAGCAGGCGATGCGGATCAGCGACGAAGTGAAGGGCGGCTGGTCGAGAGCGGTCGTCGCGAAGCAGCTGGCTGAGAAGGTGCAGCGCGGGCGGGACGTCACGAAGGCGGTGCTGGAGACCCTCGAAGAGCTGAAGGCGGCGCCGGGGGCGATCGTGCCCATCGCGGACGTGCCGGACGTCCCAGTCGGTGAGGTGACGGTCGAAGGCACAGTGAGCGAACTCTGGGATCCTAGTTCCCCAGCAATCGCCCAAGTCGGACTCATCGAAGACGAAAGCGGGCGTACGAAATTCACGATCTGGGAGAAGAGCAAGAAGACGGTGGTTCGAGAAGGGCAGACAGTCCGGTTCAGAGCGGTCAAGAAAAATTGGTACCAAGGACGGTGCAGTCTCGCCATCACGGGCTGGAGCAGGATCGAGTTCCCAGAGCGCGGCCGGTGGTGGGAAGAGTAGCCAGTTGAGACAACCTTCTTTTTTGCTGTGTGCCGGACCGACCCAGGCCCCACCTCCCCACCCTCCGCTCCGTGCTCGCTTCGCTGCGCGCGCAGCCACGACCTAGAGAACTCGATGTTAAATTGACATCATAGGATTCGACTTATGTACAACTCTAATTGTCCAAGTCTATTGAGGCGGTCGGTGTTTCCTCACCCGCGAACGTCTCCAGCAAGTACAGCACGCTGAACCCGAGGTTCTCATGGATCCAGTCCTGATTCGAGTAGATGTCCGTGAAGTCGCCGGTCACGAAGTGGCTGATACCGATTTCCTCCTTCAGGAACACGGCGTCACAGATCAGCGCGATATCCGCATTGTTCTTCATATGGACCGGCCATTCCTTCAACCGCTTCTCAACGTCGGGATACTCGCGGTCTCGCATCGGTTCCAGATAGACACGGGCCTCGATCTGGTCCTTGTGCTTGATCGACCGCTCCATCAAGACGTCCTTCAGCTTCCGAGCAGCTTCCCGAGCTGTCCGCCGAGTGAGCTCGCCCTCCTTCTCGAAGTACCACTCAAAGTACTTCTGGAGCCGAGGCCGCACCTCCTTCTCCTCTGACTCCTTCATGTCGAACCGCTCGACGTACTCGTCCATCACCGTCTCAATATCGAGCTCGTCGTCACTGTAGGTTTGCAGCATCTTCCCGAACTGCCTCAGTTTCAACCGGAGCTTCGCCCGTTTCTCCCCGTACAGGCCTTCGTTCCGGTCTAACCGGATGTCGGCGGAACGCCGACTGTTGTCCTCGGTGCTGGAGCAGTACTCGTAGACGGCGTTCTTCCCGGTGTAGATCGTGTTATCGGTGTCGAACAATCGTTTGGCGTCAGGGTACCACCGGTCATTGATGAAGGTGAGTCCGAGCAGGCAGTTGGTGTCTACGAAGTACCGGGTCATGGAGGGGGTTGGTTAGGGGGCGGGTGAGAGACCGAGGAGTGCGATCGCAACTCCGTCAGCGGCTTCGGACACTACTTGGTTCTCTTCCAGGTCTGTGTGTAGCCGGGAGCGTTCTCGCTCTATCAGTTCGAGTTCCTTCCGGATATCCTCTTGTCGGCCTTCGAGGTCCTGCGTGTCTAGTTCCTCGGCGATCTCTTCGGGGGTCAACCCGGTGTTTTCGCGTTGGGCGAGGTCGATGCAGAAGATGGTCCAGAACAATTCAGAGACCTTCAGGGCCTTCTGCGGCCGGTACTCTTCGGCATCAAGTTCAGCACTTACAACCGAGTACCAGAGATCCAGGTCCTGCTCCAGCCACGGGTAGTCGTCGACTGGGAAGGTATCGATGATATCGAAGACCGTGTTGATGACTGCTTCCCTGCTGGAGTCTACTTCGGGGTAATCTGGTTTGTCGTCAATAGCGTTACTGAGCTGTTTGTCGAGTCGTCGGTAGTGGCGTTGAACATCGTAAGGCGCGTCCTCGTACATGTCATCGGTCAGCCCCTCCGTATTTTGTTCGTACAGACGGTTGAGTGCTCGAGAGAGTGCGAGTCGAGCCTTTGTCTCTTCCTCCCTGGGGAGGCTGAGCTGAGAAGCTGAAAGGCTACAACGGACTTCTCGGCTATCGTCACTCCAGTCTACCGTGACTGGGGATCCACCGGTCTTCGCCATGGTTCCGAACTTGTACCAGAAGTGCTGGATATCCGTGTCCAATCCGACGTCGTTGAGTTCCTTGTCTGCGAAGTAGAGTAGTTTATAGAAGGTTTTGGGGCGTAACGGGTTCGAGTAGAATCTCTCGTCCAAGAGAAGGGCCGTTACCTCCCCTACGCTCAGTGTAGAGGTCATACTTATTCGAGGCTAACAGCACCACCTCTAATTACTGTATTGAAAACAGTGAATCTGAATCAGGAACTCCCAAAACCGTGGCCAGGCATCCAATTCTCGGCCTGAACCCGGACCGTTCACTGCGACGAAATGATTTAGGTACTCCATTGTGAGGTTCGGCATAACGTGGCCCTCACCAACCTCCTAGGCGAACGCGAGGCCCTCGCTAAAAACTCGGAGATCTACGGTGACAAGGTCCAGGAGTACATGGAGGCGATGGGATACTACATCACGGAAACATCGCCCACCCATGGCGGGCTTGTCGACCAGAAATATGAACTCCCAGAGATCAGGGGTGACCGAGAGGTCTGGGTCGAGCTCAAGTGGACAGACCAGCGCCGTCACGGGAAGAAATTCCTCGAGGAGATGGGGAAGTACTTCCTCCACTACATGGACCGGTCTCCTGAGAAACGGTTCGACGTGGCCATCTTCGGGCGGAACCTCGAGAACTTCAAAGAGTGGCAGAAGATCTTCGATGTCACCAAGCAGACCGACGAGGCAATCCAGGAGTTCTACGACCGGGTCTGCGAGAACGACAAACTCTCGGACGAGCATCAAAGGAAGATTAAGAGCTATTCGATGGACGATTTCGAGGAGTTCCTGAGTGACACCCACGTCTACCAGGCCGACTACGACTCGCTCTTGATGAAGATCGAGGAGTTCGAGAAAGACGACCGGTTCAAACCCGACTTCTTCCAGCGTGAAGCCGAACCCATCACCGACAGGTCAGAGCTGACCACCAACCTCGTCGAGATAACAGAGTACCCTGAAACTCTGTACATCGGAGACCAGGTGGAGGGCGCGACACAAGAGGTAGCATTCAAGCTACGCCCATTCACGGTGCCGACGTGGTTCAAGTCGAACAAGGTGTATAGCCTGTTGCCGCCGGAGGAAATGCCGAGAGCGGTCAAACAGTTCATTGACCCGGACACGGTCGAGGAGACCGGGTTCCGGTCGTGGGTAGAAGCCGACCAAGGGAACGCCGATATTGGGAAACGGCTGATTCGGGCCGTTGTCCTCTCCAAGGGTGAAGACCGTGGCTGCATCGCGATAAACTACCGTAGCGACTACCACCTGTACTTCCCACACGAAGACCCCGAAGCGGAGGTCCGGAAAGAAGAGGGGCGACAGGTCACAAAACACTACGATGAGGCCGAATCACCCTTCTTCCGCCACCACTCACTCCGTATCGGCATCCTCGAATACCCAGGTCAGTACTTCCTCACCCTGAAACCAGCTATCCTGTTCACCACCAACGGGAAAGAAAACCGGATCACCGGGGAACAAGCCAAACCGTTACACGACAGGTTCAGCCCCAGCCGACACGGGAACAACCGGAAAACACGGAGTCGGATCAACCACTGGTGGAAAATCCTGGACTACGGCGACCCCAAACAGGAAGATCTGGACATCGGGACAGAACCCGTGATGCTCGAAGTCAACAAAAGGCCGCCCAAAGACACCGACGAACGGGACGGCACCATGCAGAACAAGTGGTTAGGAGATTTCCAATGAACGAGTTCACCGCCGAAGTCCTCGACGAACCCGGCTTGATGTTCGCTGACGGCGAGGACTCCATCGACCCCCGAGTCGGATTGATGAAATACGGACCAAGAACTCCATCCGGCAAATCCGAACACCAGGTAATCAACGTCGGATACATCGGGTCTGGCCGGTCTCTCGGCGGCCTCGAGAAACTGTTCAAGGACATGGAGCTGGCGATCACCGCCGACGAGGACAAGTCGAAGCGGTGGAAACCACCGTTCCCCGGCCTCGGCGAACGGTCACCGCTGAACTTCACGTTCAACACGCAGAAGCGGTGGCGGCAGACGATTACTCGAGGCGAGATCCGGGACCTGAAACAAATCCGCAGCCGGAAAGACCGGTTGGAAGAAGCGGTCGAGATCATCAAGATCAACCTTGAAGTCCTGTACGCCAAGGAAACGCCGCCTGACGTCGTGTTCATCGCGATTCCAGAAGCGATGTGGGACGCATGCACTCCATCCCACCAGGACCATGCCCGGATGCAGTCAGAGACCAGCGACTTCCACAACCGGATCAAGCTGCTAGGGATGGAAGTCGGGTTGCCGACGCAGCTGATGCAGCCGAAGACCCTCCGCGGTGAGGGCGTCCAGGACAAGTCCGAGATCGCATGGAACATCGCGGTTGGAACACTGTACAAGGCGCAACGCGGCCATCCCTGGAAACTAACCGAGCTGGAGGACGGAACGTGCTTCGCCGGGATATCCTTCTACAAAGAGCGAGGCGGAGACCAATCCCGGACACGGACAGCTATGGCCCAAGTCTTCCTGGAGACAGGGGAGAACTTCATCCTTCGAGGCGACCCCGTCGAAGGAGAGAAGCACGGCCCAGGGAACAACCACCTCGCAGAAGACGACGCCAAGCAACTGGTAAAGAAGATTCTCAGGCACTACCGTAGCCACAAAAAGACTGAGCCGCGACGACTGGTGCTTCACAAGCGGTCGGAGTTCTGGGAAGAGGAGCGAGAGGGCTTCATCAAAGGTGCCGGGAACATCGAGTTGATGGACTTCGTCACGGTCCGAGAACGGCACCCAGTCCGGGCCTTGAGTTCCGGGATTTATCCGGCGCTTCGAGGCACGATGGTCTCCGCACCGAACAACGAGGAGCACTACCTGTACACGAAGGGGTACATCCCGGCTTTGTCGACGTATCCGGCCTCGAACATCCCGGAGCCGATCGTGGTCAAGCCGGATCCAGAGGTCAGTGACTCATCGCCACAGAAGCTGTGCCGAGAAATGCTGGCGTTCACGAAACTGGACTGGAACACTTCGGATTTCTGCACGAAGCTTCCGGTTACAATCGGAATCTCAGATGCCGTTGGGAACATTCTGGCTGAAGCTGAAGCTCAAAACACCAGTCTGGACATCCATTACTACCATTATATGTAGAACATCAGCTGGATTGTGTTCTAGTTGACTGGAGTACCGATACCATCCGTTTCTATCGGCCCCTCAATGGGCGAGGGGCTCGCTGTACTGGCGGGTTCCCTGAACACGGTGAGAACGATGGCAACCAGAGACATCTACGAGAGCGGATTCGACGAAGACGTCCGAACGGAATCGAGTGCGAACCAGTGTCCTGAGTGCGACGGCCGGGTCACCACGAACGCGGTCGAAACGGTCTGCGAGGACTGTGGCCTGGTCATCAACGAACAGCGTATCGATCACGGGCCGGAGTGGCGGGCGTACGACGACGAGGAGTGCGAACGAACGGGCGCTCCACTCACTGCGGCCCGCCACGATCGCGGCCTGTCGACGGAGATCGGTCGCGGTACCGACGCGAAGGGGAACGAACTCTCGGGGCAGAAGCGACAGCGACTCGCGCGGATGCGCCGTGAGCAGACCCGTGGTCGCTGGCGGTCGAAAGCGGAACGGAATCTCGCACACGGACTGGGCGAAGTGCGTCGGTTGGCGAGTGCCCTCGAACTCTCCAATTCGGTCCGCGACCAGGCGTGTCAGCTCTTCCGGAGCGCCCAGAACGAGGATCTGCTTCGTGGCAGATCCATCGAGGCCATCGCCGCGGCCAGCGTCTACGGGGCATGTCGGTGCAACGGCCTCTCGCGGTTGGTGGACGACGTCAGCGAGATGGCCCGCGTCGCAGAGTCACGGGTCACGAACGCGTACAAAACGCTGAACGAAGAGCTGGGCCTCCCCGCTGAGCCCGTCTCCCCCAGCATGTTCGTGCCGCGACTCGCCTCGGACCTCAAGTGTCCGAACGAAATCCGACAGCGGGCCCGAGCCCTCGCGGAACAGGCCGAGGAGCGCGGCGTCACGACGGGCGTTCATCCGGCCGGGTTCGCCGCGGCCTGCCTCTACAAGGCCGGTCGCGAAGAGGGGCGATGGCTGACGCAATCCGAGGCCGCGGACGTGGCGAACGCCTCGAAGGCGACTGTTCGGGCGCACCGGGATACGTTGGAGGAACAGGTCGCCTGAGGCGATCACTGTCTCTCCGTCTGTACTGCACATCGTTCTATCCACGCTACGATTTAAACACGAAGACGAGCCATGTTCTCTGTAGACTCCGCTATGAACGGTCGTTACTCCGACTTTGAGGAACTGCGGCCGACCGGCGAGGCATCCCACATTCCGGACACGAGGCTGGACGACGGGTGTGAAGGTGACCCCCGACGGCAACGTGTCGCGACGAGCGCTGGTGGCTACCCTGATGCGCCGACGACTACCGACGGCGAATGCCGGTCCTGTGGGGCGTCAGTCCCAGACGGCCAGACGAAATGCGGGTTCTGTCTCTCTAACCATCTCGGAGGTGACGCCACTAGCACGAACGAGGCAGCGTTGACGACGTGCCTCGGCATCGTCCACCTGGTCGTCGAGTCGACGACGTTCTACGGCGCCGTGGCGAAGGGCGGCGCCGCGGCGAACCTCCTCTCCGCCAACGAGACGGAGCCGGCCGTCGACGACTACACACTCCTCTACGACCTCAACGAGGCACCGGCGCGCCAGCTGGCCGAACAATGGCCCTCACTTCCCGACGCGGTACAGGTGGCGTCAGCGGAGGGAGAGCGGCTTCTCAGTGCCGCCCGTGACCGGACTGGGTGGCACGGGCAGGAAGCGTCGGAGGATCCGGAGCAGGGCCCGACGCGGCTCTACGACCAGCGTGGGGACGGCATCCGCAACGCGTCGCGTCTCGACGCGGTCCTCGACGACGCCGACAACGCGGTATGGCTGGTTCCAGCGATAGCGCTGACCGAATCCGCTGGCGAAGCTGGGGCTGATCAGCAGGAGTGGTCGGTACCGACGACTCAGGAACTCGACTGTCAAACCTGTGGACGAGCGACCGACCATCGGTTCACGACCCACGAGTCGGTCCCGGATGAAGCGTGGACGGGGCAACCGATCTGGGAGTGTCGGGTGTGTGGCTCAGCTCGCTACGGCCCCAGTCTCGAGTAGCGCCAGAGTTGGGCGTCGATTAACCAACATCTCCACAGGTGGCTCCGGGTTTCGTTGGTTAACAGTAATAGGTAGTACGATTTCCTTGTTCAGACTCGCAGCCGCTAATTAGTGTAAAATCGGTAACTACGGATAGAATACTAATCGCTACGTGAGGGGATGGAGAGCAGTAGTTGAGACTGGGTCACTCAATGCAGATGATCCCGATTTTCCGCGCCCACTATTCAAGTTTAGTTGTACTACATCAATTCAATTGAGTAAGTTTTATGTGACAGTCCTCACCACCAGATATTGCGGTCGAAATCGAGAGGTCCCACATCTGGGGTTAAGACCCTGGAGGATTAAGTAGTGACAACTATGAACTGCCCGGACTGCGGGAACGAGCGAACACGCGTCATCGATACAGGGACCAGTGCCGACGGAACCTCCGTCCGACGGCGCCGCGAATGTCAACGCTGTTCGTTCCGCTTTACGACCTACGAACGTCCGGAGTGGGAGTCACTCCAGGTGAAAAAACGCGACGGAACCATCGAATCGTTCGACCGACAGAAACTCCGCGCAGGAATCGAGCGAGCCGTTGAGAAGCGCGAGGTGGCCGAGACAACAGTGACTGCTCTCGTCGACGATATCGAGAGCGAACTGCAAGGTCGAGAGGCACGTATCGTCTCTTCGAGTCTCATCGGCGAACTCGTCTCTGAGAACCTCCGTACGCTCGATAAGGTAGCCTACATTCGATTTGTCTCCGTTTACAAAGCATTCTCTGAGCCGCAGGAATTCCTGAGAGAACTTGACGCAGTCTTGGATGCAGAACTCGATGACTTCGAAGCCTCGAACAGCTCACTATGACACAAACATACGCAGCTCAAACAAATGTTCGGTCAATCCTTGACCGGGCGAGCATGACCCACGTCCAGACGTACAGAGAACGACGGAAACAGAAACCAACCAACAGAGAACGATTCCTCCGGGGTACGTGCCAATGACTGAAAACAAAACCAAAGGCGGAGATCCGGAGACCGACATTTTCTCCGAACGAACGCAGCTCAAACCGTACGAATACCCCGACGTCCTCGAGTACAAAGACGCGATACGGAACAGCTACTGGGTTCACACGGAGTTCAACTTCTCAGGAGACGTTCAAGACTTCAAGGTCAACACGACTCCAGCCGAGAAAACCGTCATCAAACGGACGATGCTGGCTATCGCGCAAATCGAGGTCCAGGTCAAGACCTTCTGGGCAGACATCTACGACGAGATGCCCAAAGCGGAGATCGGGAACGTCGGTATGACCTTCGCGGAGAGCGAGGTCAGACACATGGACGCGTACAGTCACCTACTCGATATCTTGGGGATCACGGAGGACTTCGAGGAGGTGACTGACGTCCCCGCAATCGAGAAGCGGATCGACTACCTCGACGAGTACCTCGAGAAGAGCGAGAGCGACGACAAACAGGAGTACGTGATGAGTCTCCTGCTGTTCTCCACGTTCGTCGAGCACGTCTCGTTGTTCTCGCAGTTCCTCATTATGACGAGCTTCGACAAACACGAAAAGAAATTCAAGGGGATCGCGAACGCCGTCGAAGCGACCAGCAAGGAGGAGCAGATTCACGGACTGTTCGGTGTCGAACTCGTGGAGACGATTCGGGAGGAGAATCCGGACCTCTTCGACGAGGAGTTCGAGGAGGAGATCCAAGCGGCCAGTCAGCAGGCGTTCGAGGCAGAGATGAAGATACTGGACTGGATCTTCGATGAGGGCGAACTGGAGTTCCTTCCCCGGGCGCACGTCGACGCGTTCCTGCGGGACCGGTTCAATCAGAGCCTCGAAAACGTCGGTGTCGAGCCGATATTTGACCCGGATGATGACCTGCTCGAGGAGACACGGTGGTTCGACGAGGACATCATGATGACAAAGGATAACGACTTCTTCAGCAAGCGGTCGACCACGTACAACAAACACGCACAGAGCGTCACCGCGGAGGACATGTTCTAACGATGGCACAAACAGAACCAGCACTCGACGAGGTCAATCAGCAGCACGAGGAACCGTTTTACTGGCTGAACGAGGACAGCCGGGCGTTCCTCGACGACGGGTACCTGATCGAGGGCGTCACGGCCGAGGAGCGGGTCAGGGAGATCGCGGAGCGGGCCGAAGAGATTCTGGACGACGACGGCTTCGCGGACAAGTTCTACGACTACATGAGTCGGGGCTTCTACAGCCTCGCGAGTCCAGTGTGGTCGAACTTCGGTCTGGACCGAGGCCTGCCCATCAGCTGCTTCGGCAGTTACATGGAGGACAACATGGAGAGCATCCTCTACACGCAGGCCGAAGTGGGCGAGATGACCAAGCTAGGCGGCGGGACCAGCGGATACTTCGGCGAGATCCGCCCCCGAGGCAGCCCGATCACGAACAACGGCAAGAGCAACGGGAGCTACAGCTTCACCGAGCTATTCGACACGATCATCAACGTCGTCAGCCAGGGCGAGACGCGGCGCGGTCAGTTCGCGGGGTACATCGACGTTGAACACGACGACCTAGACGAGTGGCTCAACATCAAGACTGAGGGCGACCCAGTACAGGACATCTACTACGGCGTCATCATCGGTGACGATTGGTTCCGGGCGATGGTCGACGGTGACGAGGAGAAGCGAGAGACGTGGGCAGAGATCATAGAAACGCGGATTAACATCGGTGTCCCGTATATCATCTTCCGGGACAACATGAACGACGGGAAGCCACAGGTCTACAAGGACAGGGGCTACGAGATCAACGGCTCCAACCTGTGTACCGAGATCGCGCTGCCAGCCACGCCGGACGAGAGTTTCGTCTGTTGTCTCTCGTCGATGAACGCGCTCCACTACGACGAGTGGAAGGATACCGACGCAGTAGAGACGCTGACGCGGTTCCTCGACGCCGTCATGGAGGAGTTCATCCAAGAGGCGGAGGGGACGCAGTTCATGGAACGCCCAGTACGGTTTGCGAAACGGCACAGGGCGATCGGCATCGGCGTCCTCGGCTGGCACAGCTACCTCCAGAGCAAGATGATTCCGTTCGACAGCATGGAGGCGATGGAGAAAAACGAGGCAATCTTCCGCACGATCAAGGAGCGAAGTTACGAGGAAAGTCGTCGTCTCGCCGACGAGTTCGGGGAGCCGGAGGTGCTCGAGGGCTACGGTCGTCGGAACGCGACGACGATGAGCGTGGCCCCGACGAAATCCAGCAGTGTCATCCTGGGGCAGGTCAGTCCGAGCATCGAACCGCTGAAATCGAACTACTTCGTCCGCGACGGTGCGAAGCTGAAATCGACGCAGAAGAACCGGTTCCTTGAGACGATATTGAAAGAGCGAGGCAGAGACGAGCGCGAGGTCTGGGACAGCATCGCACAGAACGACGGGAGCGTACAACACCTCGACTGCCTGACCGACGAGGAGAAGGAGGTGTTCAAAACCTTCGCCGAGATCCCACAGATGGCAATCATCAACCAGGCAGCGCAGCGGCAGAAACACATCGATCAGGCACAGAGCCTGAACGTCTCGATCGATCCGAGCGAAGTGAGCGTCAAGGAGATCAACCAGCTCTACATCGAGGCTTGGAAGAAAGGGGTGAAGAGTCTCTACTACCAACACAGCGTGAACGCCGCACAGAAGTTCAGCCGAGACATCCTCGACTGCAAGGCCTGTGAGAGCTGATCTCCCATCGGCCGGTATGATAGAGTGCTCCATGTAAACTACGCACACCTATTTTCCAGACGTTCCAGTCCGGTTTTAGAATGAAGAAAGAGTGCTTTGACTACTGCTAAGAGCGTAATCTCCTGCAAGTCCGACGCCAGTCTCGATGGGGAGTCTTTCCGCGCCGGCGAGCGGTGAGGCGCTTCCGATGGAGCAAGAGTTCAAACAAGGCTACCGGATGCATCGGATACTCAGCAATCTCAACCGACTCGACGTCGACCGATTGGACGACGCGGATCGAGAGCGAGTCGAGACCGCGAGAGACCTCCTGGAAGAGGTGAGCCTTCTCACGCGGCCGAGCGACGGAGCCGGGGCGGACGCCCACGCAGATTCCTAACTGGAGTCCCCGGCCACGACCAGGGAGGCAACTCTCGCGTCGGTTTATCGCCCCCGACAGGAATGCGGGGGCGACCCCGTGAACTCCAGACATGGCGACACTGCAAGCTGCGACGACGTCGACTGGCGCGATCGTATCGGATCCGCAGGCAGTCCGCGAGCTCTGCGAGAGCTACTGCTTCGGGACGCTCGACTGGGAAGTCACCGAGGACGGTGAACTTACCATCTGGGGACACGACGATTTCGAGGTGTACGAGGCGCGGGAGAACGGCCTGCCGGACTACGAAGGCGGGATCGTGACCCACGAATTCCTGCGAGAACTCGCCGACCACCTCGAAGATGACGAGGAACTCGATATCCAGACAGCGGGGTTTACCAAGTGTCGCTTCCCCGTGCTGGCGAAACGGTACGTCGTTCGCGACGGTAAGGTCCTTCACGCAGACCTCAGTTCCCCCGACCCGATCGACGAGTAGCGTTGTTCGTCCCCCGGGAGGGGTGCGGGGCAATCCAGTCGTGGGGCGCCCTGCGAGGTGATTGGTCAATGGGTCACCGCGCACTTGTTGCGTACGAACGGACAGACGGACAGTACACGCTCCACTACAGCCATTGGGGTGCAGCAAACCTCAAGCTCAAGCGCCGAATTTCGGCTGAATCGCCGTTCGGTGGCGACGACACCGACTCCAAGTGGGCGAAACAGTTGCTGGCGGAACTAGCTGATGGCCTCGAAGCAGATGCCGTCGACGGCTACCTCGCCGGCGAGAATCGACCATCGACGGTCGTCAAGCCGAAGCCCCGCGCCACCGGGCTCACCCTCGACGAGATCGTCGCTGACCATCTCGACTACCTCCACCACGAGGCGTTCTTCGTGGTGTCGACGACGTTCGAGGTGACCGCCTATCGGACGCTGTGGTTCGGGCTCCAGTACGACTCGGAGACAGTCGAACAGGGAGAGACGGTCGGGAACGGCGCGCTCGCGACGGTGCGCTGGTACGACGGCGAGCCGGTCGGCGACGGCCACCTGCAGGGCCAGTTCGCAGCCCTCAAAGACGTCGTCGGCGATATGCTCGACAAGGGCGTCTTCACGCCGTCGACGGCGAGACAGTACCTGAAACGGAAGCTGGCCGAGCGAGTCGGAGACCGACAGGAGCTGCTCATTCCGACCGGAGAGTCACCCTTCGAGAAGGCGAGCCTGAACCACTCCTAGAGGGCTGAACAGTACGATTCGGATTGTACCTTGGTCGAACCCTCTGAAACAGCCATCGCAAGTTATTCGGGTGGAACAGTAAGACCAAAGACACTAATTGAGGTGTTTTCCAATTCGCTATGAATGCCTGAGTCCCCGCATCCTCCACAGAACGATCACGGGAACCGAACACGTCGGCAGGTCCTTGCTGCCGGAGGAGTGGTTGCTACCGCCGCTCTTGCTGGGTGTAGTGGACTGCCTGGAACTGGGTCACGGACGCTTGATACCGTCGTTCACGAAAACTCGGCAGACGAACTGTCGTGGGATTTCCCGAGCCAATCCGACGCTGAGAGCATCGGGTACGTCGAAATCTGTAGGAAACCACAATTCGACTCGGAGGGATCGATACCGTCACGATGGTTCACCTTCAACGCAAGTATCGATCCGTCATCGTCCTACAAGCTGGATCAGTTCACGACGACGTTCGCCACTCCAAACACCTATTTCGACCAGCACGGGCAGATCACCTACCTGGTCAGCCCACCAGTGCGGAGTGACAGCTTCAACACCTACTTTCAGCGACTCCAGAATGGGACGACACACCGCCAGTTCGTGATGGAGATGGATGAGCTTGATATCGATGGGACGATCGAATTCCCGTTCGCCATTCGAGACGCGCAAGCCCTCCCGTCAACGTTACAGTGTTCGTTCTCGGTTCAGGCAACCGAATCAGGAACGTTTGGGGAGACCGTTACCGCATCGAATTCAGGTACCTTCGAGTATGACTAAGAAGACGAAGAAGGCAGTTCAGTTTGATGTCTGAGACGGAGATACGGCAGACCCAATCGATCCGGTGCCTCTGCCGACGAGATCATGTCAGCAATCGGTGTATTTGAGGATGGCACTACTATCGATCGCTGTCAGTGAATCATTCACAGTTCGTTCGCAGCGTGACCGAATCCCCAGACGTGTAAATCAGACCACGACTGACAGGAACACATCCTGTTGCAGATGTTTCAGACAGAGTCCACAACTCGCTCCCGTCCTCAATGCTCAGACCGACAGTCCGGTCAGTCGTCGGAACGACGACTGACTCCCCAACGACGATTGGAGAACCTGTGACATCGAGGGCTTGTTCCCACTGGACGTCTCCACTCTCAACGGCCAGCCCATACACGGTTTTCTTGTCCGCGCTGAAAACGCGGCTATGTCCGATCGTTGGTGAGAACAGACGACCATCGTACATCGCTTTTGACCACTGCCGGTCTCCACTGGTGGCATCGAACGCCACGAGTTCGTAACGGTCGTAGCTCGCGAGGACCACATCCTCCGTGCGGACGAGCGGTTCCGGGATATTTGGCCCAGGAATTTCCCACTTTGTTTCACCCGTCTCGCGGTCTAGCGCGTAGATTCCTTGGGCGGCAGAGCCATCTGCCGTGATGTACACAGAGTCATTGTCGATGGCCGGCGGTGCCGGGATGCTTGCACGTTGGTGATCGTCGCCGAACGATCGCGTCCACCGCGTGTCGCCGGTGGACGCTTCAAGAGCGGTTACATCGCCTCGGTCGCTCGTGGCGACGAGGAGGTCGTCAGCGACGGTCGGCGGATTGGGTCTGCCAACCGTATCGTGTGTCCAGGTGGTCGTCCAGCTATCGGTGTCGAGTGCGACGAGCCCGCCGGTCGATGGCTCGGTATAGTCGCCAAGTACGGGCGTGACAGCGATCGAATCCGCGAGGGCTGGCGGCCCAGTTGGACGCCGATTGAGTTCGTGGGTCGTATCGGAGGACCCATCATCGAGTTGTACGGTGGTTAGGATACCATTGTGCTCGCCGGACGTGCGACCGACGACGACAGCCGTATCATTTGTGGCAACGAGTCCGGTGATATCGATATCGTCCGCGAGGGAACTCGTCCAATAATCACCGCCAGCCGTGAGCGTCGGCTGCTCGGGGACGGCGTTCGTATTGTGCGGAGAGGCACGTGTCTGTGGCCACTGCGCGACGCCAGGATCTGTCGGAGTACACGAATTGGTCTGGCAGCCGGCAGTTGCCGCGAGAACTGTCGTGGCTGAGATTGCAAGGTATTCACGGCGCGATATGGAGGGCATCTGACCGAAACGTCGGATACAGAACCCATAGGGGTTTTGGATATCCATCGGTGAGCAGGTTACTCGAAGCCAACTGCTGTTTTTCAGGGGCCGGAATGGGTGAGCCCCACCATAGGCTCGTGATTCGATGACCTCAGAGGACGGCCTAGTTCCACTAATTCGAAGCTGTAGCCACTTGACCCACACAGAGTCCAGATATTTATAAATAAAACCGTTAATACCTGAAAATGACGATGGAGATCATCCGTACCGTCAAAATCAAACTTGACGTGCCCAACCCACGACGGGACGACCTCCATCAGACTGCCGATCAGTTCCGTTACTGCGCCAACCAAACCAGCAAGTGGGCGTGGCGTACCTCAGCAACCGAATACTGCGTCACAAGCAAGGCTAAAGCCGAAGGGGCCCTCTACGATCGCCTGCGCGAAGAAACCGACCTTACGGCTAACCTCGTCCAGAAAGGGGTTCGCCGTGCTATCGAGGCGGTCAAAAGCGGAGTCGAAGCGTGGAAGAGAGGCGACCGAACCAGCCAACCGCACTTCGATGCATGGAGTGTCGTCTACGACAAGCGGAGTGCCACCTTCCATCGTGACCACGTCTCCCTCTCAACCGTGAATGGACGGGTCGAATGTGACTACGTGCTGCCCGATGAAACAGCCGGGACACCGATTGGGGACTACTTGCTGAACGAGGACTTCGAGTTCCGAATATCCACGCTTCAGTACGACCGCTTCGAGGACGAGTTCTACCTCCACGCCCGTATGAAACGCGCCACCGAAGATGGCGAAGACACGCGTTCGAATTCGGACACGCACAACGAGAACCCAACAGTTCTCGGCGTGGATTTGAACGTTGATGGCTCCTTCGCTGTCACCAGTACGGGCGAGTTCATCGAGTCAGCGGATTACCTCAATCACCGTCGGCGCGAGTTCGAGAAAACCCGTGGCAACCTCCAAGAGACAGGCACACGGTCAGCTCATCTAACTATCCAGCAGATGAACGACCGCGAACACCGCTGGATACAAGACGTACTCCACAACGTGGCAAATGAGATTCTCTGCGAAGCCCGTCGAGTAGACGCGACTCACGTCGCGTTCGAGAATTTAACAGGGATCCGCGACCGGATGGCCCACGCGAAGCGGTTCCACGCATGGGCGTTCCGCCAGCTCTACCAGTATGTAGAGTACAAAGGCGAAGCCGAGGGTGTGACTGTCGAGCAGGTGAGTCCTGCCTACACAAGCCAGCGGTGTTCGAAGTGTGGCTGTACATTAGAGGAAAATAGACCGTCGAAACACGAGTTTGAGTGCCAAAAGTGCGGGTACGAACTCAACGCCGACTATAATGCGAGCAAGAACATAGCTCGCAAACTCGCCAAGCGTCTCCACCCGGGGCAGAAGTTTTCGGGTGGAGGAGCCACCTATCAACTGGCTCTAGCGTCGGGGTTTTTGAACCTAAACGGTGAGTTTCACGACACCGGCCCTGCAGCGGCAGAAGGGAAATCCACCGACAAACCCCACTCTCCATGAGCGAGGTCGTCAGACCGAGCGAAGTAGGGTGAGGTAGTTGATGACTGCGAGTTGGATTTCGAAGCGATACTGGTGACACATACATTCGAAGACGACCCTAGAGGTAGCCGCTTCATCCGTAGGCTTTTCAGTTATGTGTCGAACAGGTTTTTCATATGGATTGGTCCTCCGTCACCCAATACCGCGGTGAAGCCGCAATCGTCGTCGGCTTCATCTTGCTTCTGAACCCGCTCATCGTGGGCGCGTTTGACATCGGTGACCCAGACCGATATCGATACGAGGCCAGCGAAGTCTCGTTCTCCGCGAACGGTACCTACACGTTCTCGACCAACCCCGTTGCTCTCGACTCCGAGGTGGCGTGCTTTGGTGACGAACCGAGTCGTTCCTGTGTGCTTGAGCGAGCCATCCACACCAACGGAGGTATCACGTACGATGGCCCCACGGAGCTGTTCATCCACAACGAATACAGCTATGTTCACATCTGGGAGGAAGGATTCTTCCAGCCCGTAAGCGAGGAGCGGGCCAACGGGACTGTCTGGTACGGACTTGAGGCCGTCTCACAGGAGGAAGCACTCAAATATATCGCAACTCCCTTAGAACGAACTGACAAAGGCGTCCGAACCGCTATCGAAACAGGCGCCTACGAGACGTCCGACGAACTCTCCGGCGCTCACGAACTCGTCCAGGCCGACGACAGCTACTACGTCGTCTATCCAACTGTGGTTCAGGATCATGGGGGGACAGAGCGGAGCCTCACAGTCGTCGTCCTCCAGTGGCTGCTCGGAATTGCTGGTGCAATACTGATTCTCCGCGGACAACGTCACCGCATCGTACGATAAATAATTGGGTAGCCAATACTCATCGACCGTAATCCCGGTAGATCCCCACATTTCTGAGCTCTACTGAGCGATTCCTACCTCCCCAGTACTGAATGAATCCACCCCACTGGTGCAGAATGTGAAACCTATTGCAAGAGCTACTTTGAATCATCGTCTTCTCCGGTAGCTGTCTGTGCGCGCCAGCGAGAAGGTGGCGCGCGTCGGTGACCGTACCGACGGGCGTTGGAGTGGTTCAGATGCATATGGTCATCTACGCCCTCGTAGAGGCATCGACGGAAAACGAAGCATTGACTGCGGGGAAAACGGTGTTCAATCGATTGGTTGGCGCTGAGCCGCATTCCTGCGCAATATTCGACTATTTTGTGACCTTCGACGAGGAGGACACGTCCGTTGCGGGGAAGGCGCGATGGGGTGAGCTCCCGACTGCAGCCCCCGTCGACTCTGAAGACGGCGAAGACCTGCTCGAGCATGGCTGGGAGGCGACGAAGGAGGAATTCGAGCGTAATCTCGACCGGGTGAAGGAGGCCATCGACGAGCTCTCCGACGAGGAGATCATGCGCGACGAGGACCTCGCCCGGCACGCCTTCCACAAGGTCGGTGCGTACGATGGCCCGACGATCTTCCTGTACACCGAACACGGAACCGGCATTCGTCACCGTGGACAGCTGGATCGACTCCTCGAGGAGAGTGAAGAGCTCTGGATCGTACCCGCTGACGTCCACTTCTGAATAATGCCCAGGATCACCAACTGGCGACGCGAGAGCCGCTCGCCGACGCTTGCCTATCGGAACACCGAGACCGGTGCGCGAGCCGTCCTGCATCGAGCCCCGGATTCCTACCGGTACAAGTGGCGCGGAGCAATCCTCGTCGACGGCTACCCGGTCTGGTCGCGGGGATACGAGACGAAGGATGCGACGTCGTTCCGTGACGAACTCCGAGAGCGGCCCGCACCGGACCTCAACTGCCCGGAGTGTCCGAACGTCGACGTTCGCGTCGGCGAGAAGGCGGCAGACGGGGCGAAAGTCCAGCGGTGGTATGACTGCCCCGACTGTGGGTACGAAGCACCCTCACGCATCGTCTACGGCGCCGAACGGTGAGTGAGTGAGCATTGGACGCTGTTTTTCGGCCGGGCACGAAGTGGTGGCCCGGGACGACCGGGTTAGTCAACCAATGACCCTCGAAGTACTAGACCGACACAGCGAGGCACTGTTCGAGTTCCTCTGGTGCCCCGTCTGCGGGCAGGAGGTCTTCACTCACATCCCCTTCGAGGGGGTGTTCTGCAAGAACTGCAACACCCAGGTCGAACTCCAAGAATCCCGCGAGACACGCGGCTACGAGGAGGCCGTTCTCGCCTGCTTCGATTCTACCACGACCTGGAACCTTCACGTCGACGAGAAACTGCGCCGCGACCTGCCTGATGGGTCGGCCCGCGTGAAGATCCTCGGCGCACCGGGCGCCTACGAGGTCGACTGGTGGAGTCCGGAGCCAGGTGAGGATTGGGAGCCCGTCGAGCGCGGCGAGTTCGACGACGTCGAGGAACCATCAGAGGTGTCGCACCTGGCGTAGAGCACGCATTAAGGCGGTGAATTTACGTCCGACACACGTCGCAGTCTCCGCATCCACGAGGGGTTCGCTCGCCGAAGTAGAGACGGCGCCATCGAGCAAACTGATCCGCATACGTGTCCTTGCTGTACGGGAATTGGTAGAGATTGACCCCGTCCGGCAGGTCTGTGATTTCGGGCGCGTCTACGCCGGGGAATCCGTTACGAAACACGAGATCTTCTGTTTTGGACACCAACTCAGGAGCAACTGTGGATGGGTCCGAGGCCTTCAAGAAGTAGAGTGATGGGATGAACTCTTTCGGGTCGAAGAATCCGTTGGCGTGCAGAATCCACCCACAGAGCCACAGATACGCCTTCTCACTGGAGAAGAAGACTCCGTAGTGGTTGTCCGATTGCCGGCGTTTGTACACGAACACGGGGAGACCATAGCTGAAGCCGACCCGCGTTGGTTCTGCGTGGATATAGCAGTCCTCACGGTCGATGTAGTGGACTAGCGGAGCTTGACACAGCTTGCCTGGGTGCTCACCAGTACCGATCTGCTCCCACAGCTCCGAGACGGAGGCCACGTCAGCGCTCTCGTCCTCGAGAGTCGTATCATCGATTGCACGATGGACGGGCGCAGCAGACTGAATCTCCTCAGGGAGATCGTCGCTGGACAGCTTCGCCGTCTCTCGATCGGGGAGTGTCCGATAGAAGTGTTTATAGAAGCCCTCACGACGCCGCTTATCGGCGAGCGCTTCGCACCGGGCGCAGTCCTCGATGAACATCGCTGGCACCACCCGGTCTGGATTCTCGGCGGCCTCCTCGTACAGACTACGCTGCCGTTCGGCCCGCCTGGCAATCTCATCTGGATCGGGGAGTGGTGAGCTCCTCTCAGACTCCGATGACATACGCATACCTTTGGGCTGGAACAGCATCAGTTTCCGAGCAAGGATCCCACCCGACTGCAGTCTTGCGAATTTCGGAATCCATTTTTAACCAGGTTTAAGTTATCCAGTGACAACCCTTCGTCGAGATTCCAGCGACTCCACTCGATCCAGGAGAGGTTGTTTCTGCGCCGGCGATGGGTGCCGGCGCACAGGCGTCGGCGGTGATCGATGTCGACACGAAGTCAACTCCGATTCATCCAACGGAGCGAGACCGCAGGCGAACAGTCCGATACCGACCGCATCGCACAAATCTACCGACACTCGGACGGCTATCCCGATAGCGTCCTCCATGACCTTAATCAGCTGAAGCAGCTGCTCGACGAGACACGAACAGAGCGCGGGCCTGCGTACGCCGCTGCCCAGTTCCTGTTCCTCGACACACTTTCGACGATGACCCTCTACGTGGACGAAGGGCGTGATCGGAGCATCCACGCTGACCACCCCTCGGATCTCCTCGAGCCGGACAATATGGAGCACCTCGACCAGCCGATGTTCCTGCTCGGACACGGCGTCGAGAACCCAGCCGACGGCATTCACGGCGACGAGGAGTACCTCTACGTCGTCGAGCTCCCGACCCGGAACCCGTTCGAGGAGCCGTCCGAGTGGACCGTCAAGGTGAGTGGTCATTCCGCGTTCCCCCGGTGGGATGGTCCGACCGAGGAAGCCTTCGAGCGGGCTAGCTGGCAGTTCCACGGCCCGCTTGAGCACGCGCTCGAAGAGCTGGTCGCTGAGCCGGCGTAAACACCGAGCCCGCTCAGATGATGCCGCCGATGACGAGTAGTCCGACGACAAGCAGCACCGTCGCGACAACGCTCCCCCCGGCCAGCCACTTGTTCTCCATCGCCTTTTCGTGAAGCGGCATGTCGGCGTACTCCTCGCTGAACGCCTCGAGATTCTCCTCGTCGTAGAAGTACTTCGTCTTCAGCGCGAACCGTTCCGTCACCGCACAGCCTGTACAGATCGGCTCGCCTTCCAGCCGCTCCGTTTTGATGTGGCTGGAGCAGGCGATTGCCCCGCAGTTCGAACAGTAGGTGTACGTCTCGTCGCCGCCGCTTGTGTCACAATGGACGCAGCGGTGGATGCCATCCTCGGCTGTCACTCGTGACGGACCTGCCGCGTAGTACTCGTAGGGGTAGGTGTACTCCTGGAGGTCGGTCGTGTGCCGAACCTCGGGGAGGTATACGGGCTCGATCGACTGCACGGAGATGTCCGAACGATTCGGCTCGCAGGTCTTGTTGTACGTGACGTTGTTGTCGCCGGTGTAGGTCACCGTCGTCGTGTGGTGCTGCTGGAGGCGCTCGACGGCCCACTCCTTGTACTCCGTCTGAGTCTGTCCGAACCGGCGCTCCTCGACATCGTCGAACACCTCGCCGAACTGCTCGGCGTCGAGGTCGACCGTCGCGTGGAGGTTCTCGGTGACCAGCGTCGCGACGTCTTCGTCGACGACCTGTGGCTGCCCGCGCTCGGCGTGGGCGACGAATCGCGTCCGGTCGTTGATCCGGTGGATGACGCCCACCGACGTCTCGAAGACGGCGTTCGTGTCCGCGGTGACCGCGACCACCGGGCGGAACGTTACCGACGAGTGCGGTTCTGGCAGGTCGACGGCCTCGATGTTCTCGACGTCGCGGAACGCCTCGATGACGGGCGCGTCGACGTCGGCAGCCGGGTCGTGCGGGCGGAGCGTCTCGTCGCAGAGAATCTCGATGCGCCCGTTGTAGAGGTCGAGGCCGATCTCATCGGCGATCTCCCGGAGGTCCTCGCCGTCGAGCAACTCGATTGGATGGGGGTCGTCGTTCTGCTGAAGGCGGTCGGCGTACTCCCGAGCGGGGTTCGTGAACCGGCCGGTCGTGACGACCATTCCGCGTTTGGGGCCGTCGAAGTCGAACGTCGCGATCGCCGAGTGGAGCTTCTGGACGACCGGCCGTCCGACCGTCCCCGTGTGCTTGCACTCAACGATGATCGCACGCCGCGTGCCGTCGACGACCTCCTCCATGATGACGTCGCGACCCTCGTCAGCCGTGCGGTCGGCCTGGCGGACGTTCTCGTAGCCGAGGTTCCGGAACACGTCCTCCATCACGTCCTCGAACTCGAACCCCGAGAGATCGTCCAGTACAGCCATCCTCAATTATGTGGACAGTACGTTGCAACTGCCAAATACGTTGCCGAACGCTACGCCGTCCTGTTTGTTGAACCCCCTGAGAGGGGTGCGGGGGTCACCGAACCGCCCGCGAGCAACGAATGAACGGGAATGTACCTGTAGCCAGTTCGGAATCGGTTCCAGTCGCATCGCCAGGTCAGGCTCACCGAGACGCAGTCGAATACGTCGGCTTCCGCGTCGACGGCCAAGCCGTCGTGCTGAACCTCTCGGAGCATCGGCGACTCTCCCTCGAGCGCAGTCTGGACCTCGTCAACCACAGTCCAAGCGGGTTCGAGTGGGGGTACAGTGGTAGCGGGCCCGCCCAGCTCGCGTGCGCGCTCCTCCTCGACTACTACGACGATGAGCAGTTCGCCCGTGAGCACTACATCGCGTTCCGGAATCAGGTAGTTTCGCAGCTGGAGTGCGACAGTGCCGCGGCGTGCTGGCACCTCCCCGGCGAGGAGATCAACGCCGCGATGGCGACCCTTACCGACGACGTCGTCGCCCTCACCGACGGCGGACGGCCGTCACCGACGCTCCCCGAGAACTGGCGAGCCGTCTCTCGCCAGGACCGGCGGGTCTTCCAGCGCGCTGATCGCGACCACTACATCGTACTCGGGGATGGAACCGACGAGTGGCTGGTCGTACTCTGCAGCCAAGGCGACCGTGCATATCCTGCCCCGCTCGCACATCGGACGGTTGCCGAGGATGCTGACGTGGAACAGGTAATCCGGGAACTCGCCGAAGTGAGCAACGACCTCATCGAACCCCCGGAGGGGGAGCACTGATGGAGACGCTTCGACTGGCGCGAGCCACCCATCAGCTCCTCGAACGTGGTGTCGAGGCGCTCGAGAAAATCGGGCGTGAACTGGAGCGATACAACGACCGACAGGAGCGCACCGACGACACCGACTCGTGACCGAAACTCACTCTCTAGACCAAATACGGAGTACCGGCTTCCAATATACGCCTACCCCCGAGGGGTGCTCGTGTCCCATCCATCGGGAGGGGCAGCCGGTCACGGCGCCGCTCGGTTTGCGGTTCGCAGAGCGCGTCCATATCGAATCGATCCCGCGCCATGTCGCCGGCGCGATCTACGAAGCACATCACTCCTATATGGACGATGTCCCCCGGACGAATCTCGTCCATCACGGACTCTGTTACCAGGACCAGCTACTAGGTGCGATTACGTGGCGCTATCCGCTGATTCGCTCGCTGGAATACGACGGGACGCGATTCGAGGGTGACGAAATCGTCGAGGCAGCACGGATTTGCATCGGGGTCGATTTCCCCAATCTCGCCTCTGCCGCCCTCGCCCGGTCGATGGAACGATTCGTGCGTCGTCACGGTCGGCGACGAGGCGTTCGGCTCCTGCTGACGTTCGTGCGAGCCGACTTCGACGGCTCGATGATCAAAGCGCTCAGAGACAAGGGCTGGCACTGTGCCGGTAAAACGGACCCCGGCCAAGCGGGAAATCGCCCCGATAAGCAGATCCGAGAGCAGCCAAAGTGGCGGTTTCTCTGCGAAGTTCCAGCTGAGTCCGACCGGGAACAGGCCTCACTCGGGAGGTGGTCCCCGTGACCACGAAAGCCAGTCTCGATGAATTCGTAGCGGAGGCTGATTCGGACGGCCATACAGATGACGGCCCATCGGTCGTCGACCAGCTTTTGAAACCGGTATCGCCGTCGCTCGGACTACGGCTCGTCCCGGGCAGGGGTGACCCAATATACCTCCAAAACAGGGGGACCGAACGCTACCTGTTCCGAGATGACCACGAGCGATGGTTCATCCTCCAGCCCTCAGCCAAGAAATCGGTCGACGACTTCGTTCGCTGGGTGTATCTCCCCGAGGACAAGCCAACCGAGATCGCCCGAACAGCAATGGGTCAACGGACGGTTCTCGGCTACAGGTACGTTACGCGGAGCGAGGCTCCCGAGCCGGTGGCGACGACGGTGACAGCGATGTTCGTCAGCGAGCCTTGGCCCGACGCCACCTACGAGTGTGGATCGTGTAGTAGAGAGTTCGACTCACCGCATAGTCACGCTCGGCATTGCTGGGAAGCACACCCCTGGATTCCAAATCCTGAGCAGGTCCGGGTACGGAGAGACGAATCTGAGTAGTTCCGACATCTGATCCGAGCCTTGGACTGGATCTGGATTAACCAACACTCCCCGCCATTTAGAGAGGGGCGTTGGTTAACGTGGTGTTGTTTTTGCGCCCGGGAGAGGGGCGCAGGGCGCGAGACGATGCAGTCGCACGTCGACGAGGATTCCTTAAGTGAGGTGACTGAGATGAAAGATCCAGAGTCCAGAACCATCTTCGCTGGCGTCGATGGGCGTACCGACACCGAACTACCCGAGTGGTACCGAGAGCGTCACGGGGATGCAGACCCCGTGACCTTCGGCGAGGCGGTTCGTGATCTTCCGCAGGCCGTCGAGACGACCGTGGCGTACCAGAATCCCTACACCGACGAGTGGGTTGAGACGGAGCGGTTCAACGCACTCGTCGAGCCGAGTCGCGCTCGGGAGCAGGCCCGAGATGAGGACGCGGACACGGACCCGTTGTTCCACGTTCCCACTGACAGCTACTCGATCATCAACCCGGTCGACGTCTACGGGCCGCTGGAGGAGGTTCTCCGCGAGGAGACCATCGACGGGACGCCGCTGGGTGACGTGATGTTCGGCGAGATTCGGCGCTACCGGGGCGGCGGCGAGGTGCATATGGACATCATGTTCGACGGCCTCGAGGTGCGCCTCCCCGGCCGGTCGGATCCGATCACGATGGGCGTCACGTCGGGCTACGACTTCTTCGGCGAGCACGCCGTCTACGTGGAGGGGTTCGCCCAAGACGGCTACTGCTCGAACACGATGCGTTCGCTCACCGACAAGGAGGTCATCAAACACGTCGGCGACGTCCGGAACTTCCGGACCTGGTGGGAGGAACTCCTCGCACAGGTCGAACTCGTCGCCGATGACCTCTTCGAGTTCATCCGGGACGCCCAGGACATCGACCTCGACTTTTCGGAGCTCCCGTTCACTGTCACGGAGTTCTACACCCTGCTGGGCTTCCCGGACTACCTGGCCGAGCGTGCCGCCGGCGATGCAGAAGCCAATGCGGCGTCACCCTTCGAGATCGATATGTGGACGCTGCATTCCGGCGCGACGTACGCTCTCACCCACTTCTTCCAGGGGAAAGAGGGGGCATCCCTCGATCAGTACGTTCGGATCGCCAACGACATTCTGTTCAACCCGGAAGGCACGATCGAGCGCGTCGAGCAGGCGTACGAGCAGCAGCTAGAGGCGGACGGTGACGACGGGTCACAGGCGTCGCTGGCCGGCGAGCGAGCGCTGGCGAGCATCGAGCGCGTCAGCGACGACCTGCAGGAGAAAGTCGAACAGTTCGAAGAACGCGAGGACGCGCTGCGCGAGCGGTTCCAAGAGGCGATGGGCTAAGAGCAGTCGAAGAGAAGATTCGCCAGGCGTGCTTCCGTTCTAGCGGCTGGAATCCACTGCTGACAGTATTAAGTGAGTAGGGGCGTACCCAGAGACCATGTCTATTGAGCATAATCCGACTCACGACGCGCGAGAGCCACAGCAGGGGGATATAGAGACTTTTGAAGAGTTGGAGTCTGGTGACTCGGTCAAATTCTTTGAATGGCCCGTCGAGCCGTTGACCGTGATCGGCTGGGAAGAAGACGATAATGTCGGGAAGCGGGTACGAGTTGAAGCAGAAGGCGGCGAGTCGTTTCTCTACCAGGTAGACGGCCACCTCTGGCATTACGTCCCTGAGGACGAGTTCGCCGGCGAGAATAACCCATACCCTGTTCAGAACCTCGTTTTGCTCGAATCCTCGGAAGCCTGATTGGGCTTCGAGACAGCGCGAATCCTGTCGTGAAGGCCTCTATTTTGATGGCCCCATTCGCAGTGGGTGCACCTTCCCAAGATCTACTGCTTCAATTCTCTGCTGTTGCTCGTGCCCTCGATAGGTGGAGGCATCCGTTATGGGTACTTCTACAGACGACTCAGAGGCGTCAGACGAATTTCCACCTGAAAAGCGGCTTGAAGCACCGAACACGCGCCTGATCAAGGCAGGGATCGCGACGATTCCGGATATGGAAACCCTCCAGGAGTGCGTTGCCTACGAGAACGCCCACCAGAATCGAACGCAGATTCTGCGCCGGCTCAAGTGGAAGGCTGAAGAGCTACGTGAGGGCGAAGAGTAAGTTCTGGTCTTAACCAACATATTCCGCGTGGATTTCCTTATTGTTGGTTAATTGCCTGAGTCTCGGTTTTTCGGGCCCCTGAATGGGTGCGGGGCAGCCAGCAGCGGCCTCGCGAGCCTAATCATGTCCCTCGAGCTGAGATCCAGCGCCAGCACCGCTCGCGAAATCGCCGCCGCCAGACAGGCAGACTACGTGGCGTTTCTGCATCGAGCCCCGTTTGTCGTCGACGCTGTCGACCTCGGCTTCCTTCCCGGCTTTCGCGAGGATTGTGGGTATCAGGAGGCGCAGTATCAGAACCTTAGCCTCCCCGTCGGGATGCTCGACAACGATTTCCGGAATCCCGATCTGGAGCGGTTCGTCGACCGTTTCTTCGAGTACGAACCTCAGGTCGGGGTCATCGGGGACGTCGACGAAATCGACGACGTCGACGCCCACGTCGCTGCTGCTCGTGAGATCCAAGCGAGCTACCCCGAGGCCGAGCTCATCGTCGTTCCGAAGTCGCGGGCGGTAATCGACGCGATCCCCGAGACCCTCGTCCTCGGATATTCACGAGGATACGCCGACCGCCTGGCCCACGAGTTCTCCGACCCAGCCGATTGGAGAGGGCGGCGCGTCCACATCCTCGGCGGGAGTCCGCCCAAGCAGCTCGATGCCATTCGACAGCTTACCCGACCGACACTCACGGACGAGCCACCAGCCGACATCGTCGGCGTCGACTGGAACGGGCTGCATCGCGGCGCACAGTTCGGTGAGTTCTGGACGGCCGACGGCTGGGACGACAGCGGTCGCGACGCCGACCACGTCACCGTCCGAAAGACGGTGCGCCACAGCCTCGCTCGCGTCCGTGAGTTTTGGAGGGCCCACGGAATCTGGCCCGAAACGACACCGCAAAACGAGGGGCTCAACGTCGAGTACGAGGGTCCGAGTCCTGCCGATCTCGAGGACGCTACCTGTACCGAGTGCGGGACGAACGTCTGGCGAACTCGCCGCGGCCCGTACGTGGCCGAATACGATACCGGCGCAAGCTGTGGATACTGCAGCTACGAAGGCTACTTCAGCCACCGCCACCGGAACAACCTGGAGGAGATCGCCAGCGAGCAGAGCGTCTACCTCCCGCCGGCGTGGCTTCGCGACCTGTTTTTCGTGCCCCCAGAGAGGGGTGCGGGGGTCACCGCCCGCGAGCAACGATGCTGTTGAATGATTATTCTGTGAAATAAGACGTCAAGCCAAGCAATCATCAAAAACGTTAATTCTCGGAGAACCTAGCACAAACAAAGCTTATTACAGAGTATTTTTATAAACGCTCATATCTAATATTATTTTAAATATAGGTGTACCCTTTGTTATTCTTGATAGAGTAAGCTGATTGGCCATATACGATATATCTATTAACAGGGTCCCACCCGTTACAAGTTCCAGCAACAGCAACTTGATCACTTCCCACCTTCTGATAGACTATGGATCCGCTATCACCCGGGTCAAAGTCACCATCATCTTTTCCCCATTTCACTTGATGATTTCGGAAACCGCACCCTATGTCAACAGGCCCAATATATCCATTAGCCGATCGGATCTTTCCAGTAGTTTCACAGGTTTTAACACCTCTTTTGGTCAATTCTTCATCATTAGCTACTTTATCATGAAGCGCATTTTTTGTAAACTGCTCAACGATAGTTAGGTCCGAAAGGGTTCCATTGGGATCTGCCAACCTATATGTCGGTGTGTGGCCATTGATTGGCTCAGCAACAACAAAATCGTACGTGCAGTATGATTCTATAACGTCACCAATCGCAGCATCATCATCTTGATTGTACAACTTTCTTGATTTAGGATCGTCATTATAAAATATATGCTGGCATGTCGAAAAGTATGAGTTCCCGTCCTTGTTCAGTTGCGCTCCCATAGTACAATAACCGGTCTCATATCCGACCTCCATTTCGGCACCTGCTGGGACACTATCGCCGTAATCGTATTCGTAGCAGCCGTTTCTAAACTCAGTGACTTCGTGGACATCAACTGGAATTCGCTCAACTTCTGTAGGAATCTTGTCTTTTGCCTCCTGAGTAGAGGGAAGATCAGGATGAGCTGAGCCGTCGGGATTCTGAATGACTCCAACCTGAATTTGTGGTCCTGCTCCACCGTGTATTGGTGGAATCAGATCAACCTCACCTACATATGGTTTTGATTCAAAATTTTTTCTCTTACGGACTTTTTCACTCCTCTTGAGCGAACGGTACCAGTCTCGAGGAACTCTCTTAGTCCGTTTTGTGATTGCGGAGGTTGGGTCTCCTGGCTCTTCTCGACGAAGTGCGTAGTCGATTTCTTTTTCATCTGATTTTTTCTCAGAAGATGCGACACCCACCCGTGAAAAGCCAAATGAACCCACTCCAAGTATACCGACGGTTTTTAATGTGGACCGTCGACTAGATATTGTCCGTTTCTGAGTATCTGTTGAGCACTCTTCATTTCTGCGCGAGCTACTCTCAGTAGTGGTCGCTTCATTCGACTCGTCTTGATTTTGACCAGCTTGAACGTCTTTTTGTTTAGTGGCCATGTGATCACACCACACACAAGGAATAATGCCATGTTATATTCACCTTACCGGCCGATAATTTTTTCATATAATGAGATACCACCCTACATATTGATGCCCACTCCTCCAGTTTGATTTTCTTGAATATAGTGAATAGTATTATTTTACTCCTAGTGAATTAACCTATTTAAATGTGAAAAATTTAACTGATTGCTGGACTAAGGAGTAAGTATGGGTTATTCATCAAGCGATGACCCCGACAGTGTCCTCTCCGAACGCTACTCGTTCCTTCACATCCTAATGGATCAGCCTCGCTCAAAGAGCGAACTGGAAGAGGTGGTTGATGTCTCACGTTCTACGCTGGACCGCGCTTTGCGTGACCTCGCCGATAGTGAGTTCGTGGTCTACAAAGACGGCGTGTGGAAACCTACGCCACTCGGAAGGTGTAGTTACAGGGCACGAGAAGCATATCTGGGTCGGCTGGAGAGTCTTGTTGAGGCAGGTCCACTAATCAACGAACTTTCAACAACGGATATGATTGATTACCCGTTTCTTGAGGGGGCAAGTGTCAACAGAGCTGACCCGTCGATGCCAGATGCCATTATACAACTGTTGCTAGATAGTGTCGAAACTGGTAAATATATTACCATTATTACCCCAGTCGTGATTACTGGCTTCGCTGAGGAGCTCTACGAACGTGTACGCAGTACTGAAGATTACTCTCTCGATTTAATTATCCCACCCGACGTATTTGAACGGATGCGTGCCGTATTTTCATCACTTACAAATAAACTACAAGACGACAGTAATGTCAGTTTACACACTGCTACGATGCCGTTTAGTTTTGGCCTCTGGATTGTTGATTCGTCTGAGGCAGGTGTCATCATTTTCACGGAACAGGGAGTGCGTGGAATTCTCATGAATGATACCCCAGATGCGCTTGATTGGGCGGAAGATCAATACAATCGCGTGAAACAGGAAGCTAATTCGGATTTTCTGGCTCTGTTGAAATCCTCAGGGAGTTACATGTTCGCCATGTAATTCGACGAGATGAAGTCCCTCCCGAAGTCGCAGATTCTTCGTTTTACTGAGAAGGCGATCCATCTGGCACGCCGAGCGGTCTCTCGATACTCCTCGAAGTTCTCTAAACACCGCTACACACTTCCCCAGCACGTTGTTCTGCTGTGTCTCAAAGTTCGGAAGAACACGACATACCGTGGCCTGCTTGACGAACTGATCGAGATGCCACGCATCCGACGAGCTCTTGGATTAGCCGAACTTCCGACGCCATCAACGCTCTGTAAGGCGTTCAATCGACTTGGTATGGCCGTGTGGCGTGTTATATTGACTCTCTCAGCGACGCTACTTCCGACGAGTGGAGTTGTTGGAGTTGATGCGTCAGGGTTTGACCGCAGTCACGCTTCGAAACACTACACGAAACGAGCTGAACTCACGATTCAGCAGCTCAAAGTGACGCTGCTGGTCGATACGAAAGAGAACGCAATCCTCGATCTCCACGTGACGACGACACGAAAACACGATAGTCAGATCGCTCCGCCGTTGATCAAGCGTAACCCGGAAAACATCGATATTCTGCTCGGTGACAAGGGCTACGACGACCAGAAGATCAGGCGACTTGCCCGGCAACACGAGGTTCGGCCACTGATAAAGCATCGTGAGTTTACATCGCTTCACAAGGCATGGAACGCGCGCTTAGACGCTGATCTCTACGGCCAGCGGAGTCAATCCGAGGCGGTCAACTCAACGCTCAAGCGGAAGTACGGTGCGTTCGTCCGGTCACGACGCTGGTGGAAACAGTTCCGTGAACTCACCATCGCCTGCCTCATTCATAACGTAGAACGATCACTCTGAACGGTCAAGACAGAAGAACAATGAACCACACAGTACGGGCAGAGGGTTGCCAGATGAGGATATATCTGAAGGAGAAGATTCAATGGAGCCAATCAGCAACAACCTTACTAAAATCCGACTTTTCGCAACGGGTACCACAGTATAAAAGGGAGAGAGACCCCTGCGAGAACGATTAGTAAGAAGACTGTTGAATCTGTAAGGCCGAGCTCGTTCTTACCGGTCGTCACAATTGTGGCGTTCACGACCAAGATAGCAAGCCCGATCAATCCGTAGCCCGCAATACGATGGTCAAAATCGCCATCGGCTTCTCGATATTCCTTTCTGTAGTCTTCAATCAAATTTTCGAACATTGAACTAATTAGCTTTACTCCCCGTAACCGGAACAGCACATTTCACCTACTGTAGATTTCAATGGAGCCATCTCAATCACTATGTACTAATTCTACCCCACTGTGTATATTCTCTTTGCCGTTCAGTTCACAGCTCTCATCGACCGGCTGTTTCAGGTGAGAATATATTTGAAGAAGAGGATTTCAACAGAGCCGATTTTCTTTGAGTCATCATCTGAAAGAAAATAGGGGTTGTTGAATTCTTGTAAAACACCTCAACAGAGTATCTCGCCTGAAACAGGCGGTCGACAGGAATTGCGCACTCGGCCAAACAACTAATAATCCGGAAGTGAAACAAAGGGTATGAGACATCTCAACAATGGTCGGGTCCGGAGACACATCCTCGGTGACCGTCTCCCTCGTTGGGCTGTTATCGGTTCTGTTGTCGGTCTTTTGAGTCTCGCGTCCGTCGCGTTCCTCCTCGGTGTGGGTGTTCGCCTCTATGAGTTCTGGGGCTGGCTTGTGATTGTTCCGGGAACTGCCGTCATTGCGGGGATATTCGGTGCGGGCTTAGTCCCAACCGTCGGCACACTATGGCTGGTTAGCCTCTGGGGGTACGCTTTTCCACCACTCGTCGGTTATCTCTCTGGTGAGTGGATGGGGGCAGGCCGGTACACCTCGCCGAGAATGTCGGGGTTCGCATACGGGTCTGCCCGCGCCGAATTACTTGGGGGACTCGAAACAAGCGTCAATTTTGGCCTAGCGCTTGCGGTCATCATCGGAACAATCGGCTACGTTGCGGGGTCCGGCATCAGATGGATGGCGACGCGTATACAGTCGGCTTAATTGTTGAACAGCCTGTACTGTCCGCAACGCAATAGAAACGGTCACTTCTGAGGATTCCAACGGAACCAATCTAGTTCAAAAATCACGCCGGCGAACAGAGCGTCTACCTCCCGCCGACGTGACGTCGCGACCCGTTTTTTGTGGCCCCAGAGAGGGCAAGGACTCCTTCAAAAGCTCTCAGAGGTGACTTCCAGTGATTGACATCCTCCCACCCCTGAAGGGGTTGGATTCCTCCGGTGGGGATGTTGGCTATGCCGTCTCCACGGAGGCAAGTTTCCCCGTGCGGGTACTCCGGTTTGTGCGCTCCTCGTTGGGACTGGCCCTCTCGGGAGAGCGTGGTGACTCCGACCAGTTGTGGTCGTCCCACATGAGGCGCACGGGCCGTGCCATCGACCCGACTTCGGATTCGCCAGCCTGTCGTTCAAGGAATGTCCGTGACGCACCGAGGTCGGCGTGCCCCTCGTAGCCACACAAACAGCGGAACACGTCGCCGTCCCGCTCCGTCATCTCTCGTTCGCCACACACTGGACACTCCGCCGTCGTGTATGCTTCTGAGCGGACTTCGACCGTGATACCGTACTCCTCGGCGGTAGTCGCAAGCCGGTCGATGAACGACCGGTATGCCCAGAACTGGTGGTTTTTGTCGTTCACCTCTGCGGACCAGTGCTTGGATAGCACGTCGGTGAGATCGCCCACATATACGGTCGCAACGCCTTCTTCAAATAGTCGTTCGATCAGGTCGCGGACGAGCGCATCCTGTGCGTGGTCGCGTCGGCGTGTCCGCTTGCGGTACAGGCGTCGAATCCGGCGACTGCTGTACCGACCCTCACGGAGTTTGGACTGTAAGCGGGCGATCTCCTCGGTGGTTTCCCGGAAGCGGGCGAACAGATCGCGGCCCTCGTAGAGGTACTGCTGGCCGGTCGTGGTCGTACAGGCGACGAGGTTGTTCGCGCCGACATCCAAGGCAGCCGATTCCTCGGCTAGTGGTGAATCCCGTCGAGAATCAGGTACGGTGACGGGTTGAATAGCCCTGAACGTGTCATCGACCTCGTCGTAGTACAGTTCTAACCGGCCCTGTTCGCCCTCCCAGTTTGGGTCGCCAGCAACTTCGAGGCGCAGTCGGTCGTGGTAGCCAAGCCCGTACTCGTTTTTCAGGTCTTGGCCGATGGGGATTTCGAGGCGGCTCCGCTCGCCGGTTTCGAGGGTGTACTGGTCGTTACGGATGTACGTTCGCAACTCCCTGCCGTCGTCCTCGTTGCCCCAGTAGCCGGGCGGGGCGGTGTCCTCGCCATCCTCTCTGGCTGCGAAAAAAGACCGCCACGCCTCGCTGTTCTTACGGATGACCTGTTGAGCGGTGGCGGAGCCGAGGACGCCGACATACTGCTTGCGATAGTCGGCGGTATCCCACACACTCTCGCCGTCGAAAAAGTTCCGGCGACGCTCGTAGTTCAGTTCGTTCCAGAGGCTGGCAGAGGCGTCTAACAGTTCGCGGAGCAACTGCTCATCCTGCTCGGAGAGAGGGCGCACCGCGAACGTATTGGTTCGCCTCACGACAACAGACATTTGTTCTTGACTGTCTAAATGTCTTTTGGACATTAACGATGCGACCAAACATCGACATCTCGCACACGCTGAACGGGCGCGTGAAAGACTACGCCGAACAGCAGGACGTGACTCTCGAAGAAGCCTATCGGGAGATCATCGAAGCGGGGTTGGGAGCGATAGAACATCCAGACGAGCAATAGAGCCCGGATTGCCGAGCCATGCTGTCGGTTACACCCTTTTAGGGGTGGCTTTCGCTCGCCATGTGTCACCTTGCGACCGACACGCCTGGTGACGTCGAGCGGTTCGACGAGTTCCTCGAGTACCTCGTCTCGGTTGGCTTTGCGGACGAACGTCACGAGCTCCGCTGACCGACAGAGCGGTTTTTTGAACGCCCCTGAGGGGTGCGGCGCGGTCTGAACAGACGCAGTCGCCGGGTTGGCGCTGATCTAGGTCGGCGCGACTCTGTTCGTGGCAGTACTCTTTGATCTAGAGTTTGCGAGCCGACAGCTTGGACTTCCAGCACCCATCCACGATGTATTGTAACAATTGCTGGCCAAGGCGGTCGGTGTCAGACTTTTAGCGGTGATCACCACTGCGAAGACGTACGCGTTCTATTTCCAGTTTGAAGGCGTTACTAAACGGACGGACACAGACTGGGCGCCCGCACGGACAATGTACCACATCCTCACGGTACTGGACCCTTTGTACAGACAACGGTATACTTCCCGTTTCACCGGCCATAGTCGGTGTCTACGTACTCGACAAAAAGCGGAATCTCGACCAGCCCACGGTCAATCAGCGGCCAAGTTCGACGACGTTTACCCCCACCTGTTCAATATGCTACAAGTTTTGATCCATATGATACCTGACGGCGGTATGTGCGCAACCGTGTACATTCCTAGTTCTAACTTCTTTTTCACCTTCGTCATAACACTGGTTTGTATCGTCGGCTATGGAGACCATTAACGAAGTTTCGTCATCATTATATATTCCTCCATCGGAGTGAACCGCATCATACAGGTGACAAACCTCATGGAATGAGGTCCCATAATACTCAACCTCATCAAAGAAATTGCTTGGGGATCCACCCTCAAAGGGTTCCATATTGACTATTCCAGTCTTGTTTTGGCTATCGCCCGCTGTCCCAATGTAAGCATATCCGAGGAGACCATCAGAGAGTGATTTATAATCAATAACCAAAACAGCGTCACACTCATCGTAATATTTCCAGTTGTTTTGGAGCCAATTATCAGCGTCTGTCCTTCGCTGTGACAACGATGAGTTTGAGAGTGTAGACTCTGGAATTTGACCTCCGCGCGCATTCCAATTAGATTCGTATCCTAATTCTTGGTCAACCCAATCAGACCAAGTCACCTCACACCAGTCTGCGATATTACCCATCAGAGATGCCGGATATTGTTCGGGCCACTGACTAGAGTCGTAGTTATCATAGTAGTTCTCCGTTCCAACGAGGTAGATATCCGTAGATGGCATTATTTCAACACCTCATTGGGAATCACGACAAATGAAGGCCCATCGGGGATGTTAAGATTGCTAGCCTTTTCGAAATAATCAACGATCGACCGTCCAAATGGATCTCTTGTGTCCGCAGGGACAATCGCGTTGTTACGACTGCCATAGATATCAACCAAACCATGGTTAAATACGTTGAGAATAGGCGTCACTGATTCTCTCACTACTTTAGTGTCTCCATTTTCATTCCGTTCCAAAACGTTGATTTTCTGATCAGAAATTTCGATTTTTCTTTCCTCACCAGGAGAGACATCTATTACTTGATCATCTACTTCAAATCGGATTTTTCCATCGTCCCTTTCCTTGGTTACTACTGTTGGAGTGGAGTATTCATCTTCAAGTGTTAGTGTAGTTTCTTCAAGATAGCGGTAATCTCGGTCAATAATCAGTGATTTTTGAGAGGGGGAATCAAAATCAACGCTTCCCAATTTATTGTATTTTTTTCCGGTGGTGACGATAGTTTTATTATTTTTGATTGTTTCAATGGGAAATTTATTAACGAAAGTAATGAATCTTCAATAATATAATCTGCTACATATCGATGCCCCTGCGATCTCGGGTAGTCGGGAGCACCTTTATGTGTCACTGAAGTTTCGATGAATCCTCGCTTTCCAAGGCTAAACCGATCAACCGCCTCGTCGGAGGCTTCGACAACAGTGACGCTTGTTCCAGCAAGTGTCGCTGTCGTAGCGAGGAAACTCCGTCTGCCGATCTGTACAGCTTTCTTCCGCGAGGATCTTTGGTTAGATCCCATGAAATCTTATTAGCAAACTAACTACTTATAATTTACGGGCAGAATCTAGTACATTAATTAATTCGAACGTAGATGTAACTATTAGACGTGTAAAAATACATTCTACACAAAATATAAGAACCGGTGGGAAAAGAATCTGTATGAATCGTCGAGCGTTTCTCGCAACATCGGCGATTGGGACTAAAATTGCGCTCAGCGGCTGTCTATTCGGTAGACCGTCTTCAATTGAATCGAAGGAGCATCCCGAGGCTCCAGATGAGTTAGATGAGGAGTCTGCCATTCGGTTCGCAAAAATGTATGAAGAAGTAACCAGATATAATGAATATATCCAGAATGATAGCAATATAATTGACCTAGATTACGATTGCTACGCCGCTATTGAACGCCAGAGCGGAAATGCGTTCTGCGTTGTTGTACAATGTGCCTTTTCGGTCGAGTCTCGTGATGAAAGCGGACGGTCAACTGGCGAAGGAATTACCAACCCGACTCTGTACTACCTCACCCGAGGAGAATTCATACGAGCAGAGACTAAGCGCATCAGGGCCAGGACCCCGACTGAGTCGAGCAACGACAGATACCGTGGGATTCGATTAGTCAACTTTAGCCAGAAAGAGCAAACAGTAGAAATTGAGATAGCACCAGCTAGCAGTCGAACGGATAGTAGGAAAACACAGTTTTCCGAAACCTACACTGTTAGACCTCATAATGGATTCACAATAGAACGTGCCGCAATAAGCGATGGGATCTACTTTGTAACTGTAACCTCTGATAATAGCTTGTCTGTTACTCACGAATGGGAAGTACCTGGTCAGGACGGTCCAGATTTGGGAAGGATGTGGTCCAGTACTGAGATTAATCTCGGGGCATACATCTTACCAAACGGAGAACTCGAAGTACGCGACATTCCAGAGCAATAACGACTTTCGTATCGGCGCTACAGACGACATTCTTTGATTGCTCTCCAGCGCCCACGACACGGAATTTCCGAACCTTGTCGTCGATGTCCCGTGTATCAGTCACTCGACGGTGTGGCTGGCTGTCGAGCTTCTCAACAGTATCGGTGCGATTCCCATTCAAGAGTCTCCGGAGCTGAATTACACTACGAAGGGCTCAGACCGGTTTCAAAAAACGATCCGATTCTTGCCATTCCACAGTCAGAGTTCCATATACCGAATTGTCCGTACGTTATTCGCGTCCAAGCCACTCTCACCGACGCCGACTACGTTAACAAAATCCCGGTATAGTTATCACCGGGAGAGTCGCTCGGGGCAAGGCAGACCTACAGTGCGACATCGATTGGTTGGTCTTCATTGATGCTGACCGGTCAAAAGCCCTCCCACGTAACTGGGTGGCCTGTTTTTCGTGCTCCCGGAGAGCGCCAGAGCTTCTTCGAAAGCTTTCCGAGGTGACGTCCATTGAGTCAACAACAGAGTCCCGACAACGTCTCGATCGACGAGATCCCAGTCGATATCGACACCACGCAATCAGCGGAGGTCGATCCCGCCGACGTCCCCGACGAAATCGAATCCATCACCCGTGGGCTCGCCGGTGAGCAGCCGCCGACGAATCCCATCGTGGTTCTCAAGGCGGCTCGCTGGTGGTATCTACACGGCAAGGGCGGCACGGATCCCGCCTTCCAGTGGGCCATCGAGTGGGCGCGTCATCTTGCGACCGACACGCCCAGTGACGTCGGGCGGTTCGACGAGTTCCTCGAGTACCTCGTCACGGTCGGCTTTGCGGACGAACGCCACGAGCTCCGCTGACCGACAGAGCGGTTTTTTGAACGCCCCTGAAGGGTGCGGCGCGGTCTGAACAGACGCAGTCGCCGTGAACTCGATTCGGTGATCACGATGTCTACGACCAGAGACTCGTCGGTCTCCTTCGACCAGACCGACACGCGATCAGACGAGATGAACAGTACCATCGAACAGTGGATCGACGACCTCGTCGCCGGCGTCGACGACGCGCAGTCCAGCGCGGAGTTCCAGGAGTGGCTCGATGTCCAGAGTCGTTTCCACGACTACTCCTACCGGAACACGCTCCTCATCAAGCGGCAGTGTCCCGAGGCGAGCCGGGTGGCGGGCTACCGGACGTGGCAGGAGGAGTTCGACCGCCACGTCAAGGAGGGTGAGTCGGCCATCTGGATCTGGGCGCCGATCATCACCAAGCAGTGCCCGGAGTGCGAGAACTCGCCGAGCTACCACGAGGACAGCGACTGTGAGTACGACGAGACGCCGCCCGAGGAATGGTCGGAGGGCCTAGTCGGATTCAAGCCTGCGCCGGTGTTCGATGTCTCCCAGACCGAGGGCGAACCGCTTCCTGATCTCGACACGGAAGCGACCGGGGACGCCGGCGATCTCGTCGAACAGTTGACTGCCGCCGCTGATGAGCTCGGCGTGACGGTGCGGATCGTTCCAGTCGAGGAGTGGACACACGGCGAGGCGAAGGGCATCTGTGAGCAGCTGAGTCTCGTCGATATGCAGCCGCGTGTCGAGGTTCGGGATCGGGAGAACGAGGCCGACCTTGCGCGGACGCTGGTTCACGAGTACGCCCACGCCCTGCTCCACTTCGATGTCGACGACGACACCGAGCGGGCGAAACGCGAAATCGAGGCCGAAGCCGTCGCGTACGTCGTCGGGCGCTACTGTGGGTTGGACACCAGCGGGTCGGCGTTCTACCTCGCTGCGTGGGAGTCGGACGATTCCGAGGTCGTTCGCGAGCGCCTCGGCCGGATTAGTCGAACGGCAGAAGAACTCATCGACGTTCTCGAGAGCGAATCCTCGTCCCAACCTGATTAACCAACAGAGTGATGGGCCCCTTCCGTTCTGTTGGTTAATTTTTTCTGCGCCCGCGGAGGGGCGGAGGCGCGTTCTGACCTCCGTCGAATAATGACTGAACCCTATCTCACGACGGTCCTCGAGGAAGCCGAGTACGTCGCCGAGCAGCACGAGCAGGTCGCCCGAACGACGGACAACCAAGCCCACGAATACCTTCGATACGCTGTCCTCCGGATACTCGAGGGACAGGCAGACCACCTCCCGACGGGCTGGACGCCGATCGACGGCGTCACGGTGGGCTACGGCAGCGACGACGCGATGTTCGACAGCTGGAGCGCCAGCGAAGATTGGTGGGAAACTGTCCCGCCCCAGGAGGCGTGTACCCGCTTCCGGGTGTTCGTCCCGGACGACCACCAGACGGTTCCCCGCGACATCGTCGACGTGATGGCCGCGCTCGGGGCCTGGCGCGTCTGGACCGGGAGCGCAGCGGCGTGCGGCTCCTACGACCATCGCGAGCGCCACGAGGTCCACTACCTGTGGCCGGAAGGCCATCCGGTGGAGGAACTGCTCCACGAGCGGCTCAGTGGCCCTGCGGAAGCCGTCGCTCCGGACGGGGGTCGAACGGGCGACGTTCGCGACCGACTGGTCGTGGATGAGAACGCAGAGTCACAGGACGATCTCGAGCCCCGAACGAAGCGTGCTGTCGCCGAAGCGATGGACGTCTCGCTCCTCTCGAAAGGTGGCCGCTACGAGGTGCAGTCTGCGTCCGGGAACCGGTACGAAGTCGACGTCATCGACGAATCGTGTACCTGTCCCGACTGGCAGCAGCGCTCACCCGAGGGCGGCTGCAAACACCTGCGTCGCGTCGATCACGAGATCAAACGGGGCCGTGTACCCCGACCAGACGGCCGCCTTCCCTCCCCGTAGTCGTGACCAGACTACTCCACGGGACGGACTGTGTCGCCATCCTGACGGACCCGGTCGAACGTTGAGAGATACGCGATCCGGTCGTGAACTTCGTCGGTATCCAGTTCCAGTTCGGCGGCCAGTTCGTCGACGGTCATCGGTTCATCGAGTGCCTGGAGGACTTCGAGCCCCCGGTAGTACCTGTTCGTGAGTTCCTGGACGCGGGCCTCGATCGGCGTGGTCACTCCGTACCGCTCCTCGAGTTCGACCAACGCCTCGTTCGCGAACGTGGCGAACTGATCGTCCCCCAGGCGTTCGATCTGGGCTTCGAGTTCATCCCGGACGACGTCGTAGTCGAGGCCAGCCTGTACGAGCATATTCATATCCTCGATGTCGTCATCCCGACCGGCGATCGCCTTGAACAGGAAGATGTCCTCGTTGCTGACCAGCCGGACCGTCAGTCGATCCGTGTCGAGGAACGGGTCGCTGCGCTCTTGCATCCCGTCGGTTAGTACGAGCTTGTTCGCGACCTGCTGGTTGAAGATGTCGATGCGACACCCATCGTCGTTCTCGACGCAGCTCGTCGCCCCCAGCGCCCGATAATCTGGACCCAACGACTGGACCTCCGCATACCCGAGGTCCATCAGGACGGCCCACAGCTGGCCGTACGCGTCGCCATCCGGGACGACCAGGTCGATATCTTTCGTCCCCCCCTTGAGGTCGCGCAGCGACATCGCGCCACCACCGATCAGGTAGACCGTAAGCGGTTCAGATAGCCCGTCTCCGATGCGCCGGAATTCGTTCTCGATGTACTCACGTCCGAATGTTGGTCTCATTGTGGTAGTGGAACCTCGTAGTCAGCCGCCAGCTCTTGGAACACGTCCCACTCCGGGAGCCGGTCGTCGTCGACCTCGCCGTGCGTCTCGAGGTAGCGGAGCAAGGCGTCGATCTCGTCCTCGAGTCCATACTTCGCCGCCTGCGCTCGGAGGTCCTCCTCGTCGACGTCGACGTGGCTGAGCAGGAGGAGACAGTACGAACGGTGGCGGCTGCCGTCGTCGATCAACAGTGTGTGACAGCAGAGCTCCGCCGGCGAGACCGCGTCGAGTTCCTCGGAGTAGACGTAGTAGCGGTGGCCGGTGAGCAGGAACTGGAGCTCGAAGGCCGCAAATTGAGCGAGCCCGGTTTCGTGGAACCCGTCTGCGTCGATCTCCGTCTCGGCCTGGGCGAGGAATTCGTCGTAGTCCTCCCAGAGAATCGTCCCCTTCGGGGCGACGGCTTCGAGGCGTTGGCGATGCAGATGGTGGGCGAGTTCACGGGCGAACTCGTGGAGGCGGTCGAAATCGGCGTTGAAATCATAGCGGCCGTCAGTCGTCCCGACGAGTCCACGGTCGCGGAATCGCTTGAGGACGCGGTTAACCGTGTTGCGGTAGTTGTCGCTCCGGTCGGCGATCTCGGAGACAGTTCGTGGCTGGTCGAGGTAGTACAGCACCTCGAGTGCCTTCCCGGTCAGCAGCTCGGGGAACTCGATGTGGGAGTGCTGGCGGACGAGGTCCCGATAGAGTTCGACGGCGCGAGCATCCGACGGGACGACTCGTTTTCGCCGGCCGTCGCGTTCCGTGTACACGAGTCCCTTCTCGACGAGGTTGCCGACGGCACGGGAGAGATAGCTCTCGCTGTGGTCGAGCTTCGTCGCGAGCTCGGAGATCGTGTCGCCGCGGTCGACCGTGGCGAGGACCTCAAGTTCGATACGCCGGAGCACGGTGTAACATAGTACGAAACTACTATATAAAGAAGTTTCGAGTAGTGTTACAGACAGCGGTCGCGAGAACTGCCACCACCGTCTTAACCAACAAAACTATTGTTTCGTGGGGCGTGTTGGTTAACACGAGAGTAGCCGATGTCCTACGAACCCCCGACCCCACCGGCGAACCTCCCGACGGAGATCATCAACACGCTCAACGAGTCGGACCCGGAGCAGCTCCGAGACGTTGCGACGTACGCTGAAGCGCTCGCCGAGTACCAGGAACGAGAGGCTCGTCTCGAGGAATCGGCAGATCAAGAAGAGGTCGAAGAGCGACCAGACGATCTTCCGGATGACGTCCCGGCCAAAGCGACGATCACGATCAAGGAGATCAACGACAATCGCTACTACTACTGGCAGTGGCGGGAAGGTGATTCAGTGAAGTCGAAGTACAAGGGCCCAGTCAACCCGGACGAGTGAAAACTCGATGATGGAGGACACCCACCCCACGTTTCCGTCGTAACTGGATGTTGATGGAGGGGGTGAGGCTGATTTCGACGGGGACACACCCCCCGGATTTCCGTCGTTTCTCCACGACAGCGTAGGGAGAGCTTACGGCTAGTACTATACAGCAACTAATTATGTTGACCTAAAACCAATCTAGAGATGAACCAACTCCTGCAACACATAGATTAAAGTAGGATAGCTGAGAAACGGACATTAAGTCTACTTCACCCAAGGAGGGGGCGAAGTACTTCGCCCCCCTCAAGTGAAACAAACCTCTCCAACTGCTTCTATAGACGGCCAGCTTTGGACGGCTAGGCCGCTCTCGTCTGTGGTATCTCGGCGTGGACGTCTTCTTCGAGTCCCCTCCCCACCTGTTCAGTGATTACGACGGAAACGTGGGGTGTGTGGGTTCGGGATTCGAGATCGAGGCGACGCTTCCGTCCCCGGGTTTCCTCCTTCACGTCGGAAACGCGGCTATACTGTCAGCAATCCAATTCCACCGAATCACGGTATTTTCACGCTGATATCGGACAAGGAACGTCGGAAACGTGGGGTGGCGTTCTCCACTAGATTTATACTCCCCCCGCACCCACCGTGTGATATTCAATGACGCCCGACTCTTCATCCAGTTCTGTCGACGATCCACTCTTTGAATCCGGGCATCGCATCTTCGCGAACAAGGATCTCCTGAAGATCGGTCACGTTCCGGAGGCTGACCGAATCGTCGGCCGCGACGAGGAAATCTCGAAGCTCGCGAAACGTCTCAACGGTGCTGTCCACGGGTACTCCCCGGAGAACGTGATGATCTACGGGAAAACGGGGACCGGTAAATCTCTCGTTTCAAAACACGTCTGCCAACGAGCTCAAAATGCCGCCCAGGATGGCGTCGAGATTGGAACAGCGTATATCGACTGTGCTGAAGACAACACGGAGACTCAGGCAATCTCCTCACTTGCCGCGAAGCTGAACGATGAATCTTCGACTGGAATCTCCGTCCCACATACCGGCCTCAGTACGTCGAAATACTACAAACTCCTCTGGAAGACGCTCGACGCTCAATTCGATTCTGTGATCATCATCCTCGACGAGATCGATCTGATGAACGACGACAGCGTGCTGATGAAGCTCTCGCGCGCTGAGGAGGCGGGGAAAATCGACTGTAGCGTCGGCGTCATCGCGATCAGCAACAAGATCCAGTACGTCGACAACGTGAACGAGCGCGTGAAAAGCAGCTTCCAGCACAAGGAGCTGTTCTTCAAGCCATACGACGCCAACCAGCTCCGGGAGATCATGTTCAACCGTGAGGACGCCTTCCAGGACGGCGTCCTTTCCGAGGACGTGATTCCGCTCTCGGCGGCCTTCGCCGCGCAGGAACACGGCGATGCTCGGAAGGCGATCGACATTCTTCGCCACGCCGGCGAGGTCGCCTACGAGGCCGGGGCAGAGCAAGTGACGGAGGAGTACGTCCGCCAGGCACAGCAACACGCCGAAAAGGACCGGTTCAGAGAACTCGTGAACGGCGCACCCACGCAGGCGAAAGCGGCGTTGCTGGCGCTCACGGAACTGAGTGTCAACAGCAACGACGATGCGTTCCTCACGAGCCGGGTGTACGACCAGTACGAACGCATCTGCAACCATCTTGATATGGATATCCTCTCCGTCCGCCGGTTCCGCGACATCCTGAAAGAGCAAGCCTTCCTCGGGGTTGTCGAAATCGAGAAGATCAACAAGGGAAGTGCGGGCGGCATCCATCTCCAGAATCGACTCATCGAAGATCCCCAGGTTGTCCGCGAGACGATCCTCGAGGACAGCCGGATGCAGGACTGGACTCGCGAGTAGCAACCCCCTACTACTGAGTGGGTGCGGACGACGGAAATCCGGGGTGGGGCGTGAGGAAACGACGGAACCGAGGGGGGTCGAAAATTACGTCGGAAACGTGGGGTTGGATCGAAACGACGGAAACCAGGGGTGGGGTCCACTACGACAGTTCGTTGGTGGCTCCGAACGAACTCAAAACGGCATCTCTCTCACCGGAGAGCTCTCGACGGATATCGGTTCGGTCCCACCCGAGCGGTGAAAGCACGCTCTCGACCGCTCTGACCAGCTGCGTCTCGATCACTTCGTGGGCGAGTGCGACACGGTCTTGTGAGGATTTCTCGTTGTCAATGTCGATGTCTGGGACCACTCAGATGGACTAGGCTGGGGTAGAAGACTCTCGTTGTGTTCTTGGTAGTGGCTCGACAGGACCCCCTCGGTCGGTTCGACCGTGCGGATGGTGTCTTGGTGGAGAACAACGGCTGTGAAAATGAGGGCTCTGCCAGCTGTGATGGAATCAGGGTTGGGGGACTCCAAAAGGCGTCGGTGACTACTGTGACGGATACGGTCGCGTTCGAATCAGCCCCAGGCTGTGGTGGGCCAAGTTTCAGATCTGTATCGATGATGCAGTTCGACGTCTGGTTCGGAATCGGCCGTGACTTCGTCAGGCAATTAGTTGACGTCCACTATCTTCTCGTGATACTCTAAGAACTTGTCCGCTCGCTCCTTGAACTCCTCCTCATCAAGGTGGTTCCGCACGTCGATAAACGGCTGCTTCCGCTTGAGTTCGTTCACCGATCTTTTGATCATCCGGAACTCTTCTTCGGTGATGGTCTCTCCATCTAGCGGGTTGCGTTCTTGATGATTATTGTAGTACCCGTTCATGATTGCCGTGAAGCAGTAGAACTCACCTAAGTCCGTTTCCGGGTCAAGTGAGTACGGCGCTCCGTGCATCTGCTTGATGAGGTCGTGTTCCTGATGCCCCCACTTCCCCCAGCGGGTTCTATGACCCTTCTTTTCCTTGATGCGAAAGTAGAACTCGAACAACTCTGGAATACGGTGGTACGTCTTCCGAATGCATGTGTTGTAAATAGCCTCGAACGTTTCATGGTATTTCTCGTGGTCCTTGGCAACGTCGTATGTCATCGCAGCGGCGTTAAACCGCAGATCCTGCTGCTCACGTTTGATCGTCTTCCGGACATCACGATTTCCGGTGTTTCTTGGGACGTTTAGCTTTCGCCAGGTTGTTCCGAACGTGCGAGGGTCCTGATTCTCGAACGCGTACTTGAAGATTTTATGCGCCTCTTCGAGTGCCGTCTCGCTGTAGCTGTTGATGCGAAAATCGAACTCGTCCAGCTCATCGAACTTGTCGAGATCTGCTTCGATACCGTTCCTAGTGGCAAAGCCGAGCCGCTCGATGAGCGTGTCGTTGAGTTCTACTGTGAGGCTATCCGGGACAAGGTCATTATGTAGTGAAACAGCGAAATAGAACCGCGAGTACAAGTTCATATATCGGCGGTATGCACCGAACAGCTCCCGGTCAGTGGTGTCCTTGGTCAGTTCTTCAATCAGTGTGATGATGTGGTTGGCGAACTCACGGTTCATCTCTCCGACTGCTTCCTCAAAGACATGGACGAGGATCTGGTCAAGATCATAGAAGGGAAGATCTGCATTGGTGTATCTGTGGTCCTCGATCAGGAACCGGGCTTCATCCAGCTCCTCGAATGAGTGGTGAACAACGTCCCGGTACTGGTCCATAAACAGAATGAATGGCCGTGTCATTGCATTCCTGACAATCCGCTTGCCCTCCTGATCGAGGAAGTCGGTTTGCTTGTAGATGATCCGGATAGTTTCTTCTCTGCCAGTTCCCGGCCGGGTCAGTATGCTGGCGTCCAAGATCGGGTAGACCGACTCCATCTCCTCATGGAAGAACTCTGAATCGACATAGAGTATCGATGAGAACTCCCTCAGGTTGTCACCGATCTTCACTCGGACCTCAACCGGCGTGGAATCATCCTTCTCTTCATCTTCACCCTCGCTACTGTCCTCATCTTCCTCTTCTTCCGATTGGTGCTTCTCGCCGATCCGGATGATTTCGTTGATACCGTAGACAAAGGTGGGTACGTGAATATCAGAGACGACACCGCTCAGCCCTAGGTCATCAGCTGATATCGGATCTGTTCGACCGGCGTAGTATGGATACAGTGTTTTCTCGGTGACGGCACGATCCGGCAGATCGTCGGCCAGGATTTGATCGTACTCGTAGATGGTGATGTCTCGCTGGATCTTCCTTGAGATGGTGTCTTTCAGAATGGTGTAGGCTTCCTCATCCGTATCGTCGGCCAAGACCAATCCGACTACGTTGCGGTAGACGGACAAAATCCCGAGAATGGTGACGGCGAAAATCCCGGACGCCAGATTTGAGCTGATCCAGCCTCCTCGGATATCTGGGTAGAGGATCAGCGCGGCAAGCGCCAAGTTGCTGAGAAGCGAGTAGACGAGGACGGGCATAACCCATGATTTTCGCAGGAATTGCTCTAATGCGCCTTCGATGAGGCGGCTTCGAGATACGATTTCCAAGAGGAAGACGAGGACGACGAAGCTCAGCCCGATGATGGTGGCGTGAAGCTGCCAGACGGTGTCGATGGTGAACCAGAATGGGTTTTCGAGCGGGGAGATGTCGACCAGTAGTGTGAGGACGATGGTGGCTGCGATTAGCAGAGCTGTGTTGACTGGGGTGTGACGCTGCTCATACAGCGATGCGGCGGCTTGTTTCCCCCGCTCGGTATCATGCCAGGATTTTGTGTCTCGTTTATGTTGGATGGTGACTGATCCAGGGTAAGGAAAGAACCCGAGCCGCCGATATACAGGTTTGAGAAGCCCTGTTGTCTTCAGAACGAGCCATCTGAGCTTCCCCATTAAAAACGACTTCCCGCCGGAATCCATGTAAGGTTTCGGTCACCACCTGGAAGCTGATCCGCAACGTCTTCGATCGAGGTAGTTCCACATGATGGAAGGTGGTCCCACTGAGATGTCTGAGATACGGCTGTATTCTTGGTCAGCACCGACCTTTATCACTGGTCCAAGAGTGTCTCCATAATATCAACTTCGAGGAGTCCGCCGCTATGCCCCCATACCCTATCAACGCCAATCAAATCGCACAGTACGTCCGGCATCACTCATGCAGCCGCCGGCTGCGCCTTTCATACGACAACTCAGAGGTGGCCCGCGACCAGTTACCGTACTTCAACCGTGTGTTCAACCCGCTGGATCCGGCCTTGCAGCAAAAGGGTAGCGAGCGGGAGGACGAATGGGCTGAAGATCTACGTGATGAGGGCGTGTCGGAGCTGGCCACAGATGGCGGGGACACGGCTACTCAAGCAGCTGCCGGCGGCGGTGCTGGCGTGGCAGACCCCGGCGATAACACCGATGACGGGGATAGTGACGATGAGATGGGGTGGACCGATTTCGTCGACCAGGTCTCCGCCCTCGAACGCGACGAGCAAGCATTTGCCCGCGAAGTCAAGCTCAACGGCCTGATCGGTGTCTTCGACGTCTCCGCACGTGTCGACTTCCTCGTGATCCGCCGCTCCGAGGACGGCCCGAAACTCCGCGTGGTCGAGACCAAGAGCAGCCGCGAGGACAAAACCTACCAGCGAATCCAGCTGGCAACGTACCGCGAACTCATCCGGCAGCGGCTCAGCGACGACCCATTGACCGTGGAACGCGGCGTGATCACCGAGGACGACATGGAGTGTGTCGTCGCCCGGATCGATAACTCAACCAACCGCATCGAGGACATCCTGGAACTCGACCCACTAAACCTCGAAAGCGAGACCGACGACCTGCATCAACTGCTCGAAGACGGCGGCGAGTTCGAGGACATCATCACGACAGATCCAGACGACATCGACGACCTGGACTACAAGCTCGGGCCGAAGTGCGACCAGTGCGTGTTCGACGTCCACTGCCTGCCCGAAAGCGCACGACAGCGCAAGCTCGAACTGCTGAGCCTGTCACCCCCAGCCGTCCAAGCGTTCCACGACCGTGGCGTTGAGTCGATCGACGACCTAGCAGAGCTGGACCTCGGGTCACCTCGGGCCGGCGAGCTGCGTCGCGACGACGCCATCAGCGAGAACTTGGCGGCCCTTCAGGCTCGCGCGGAGGCCCGGCGACAGAACCTGCCCGGCGGCGACCACGACGATGAGTGGGAGGTTGAGGGCTTGCCGTTCCAGCCGCAGACCCAGCGGCCGCCCCACACCATCGACGGCGATCAGGTCATCCGGGTCTACCTCAACATCACCTACGACTACATCGAGGACCGCGTGGACGCATTAGCAGCCCATGTCACCCGGAGCGACCACGAGCTGAACACCCCGTTCCGCCAGGACGAGGACGGTGACTGGGAGCCAAGCCCAGAAATCGTGGAGGAACACCCGGACACCGGTAATCGACGTGACCCAGGCCGAGATCCACTGGTACGGATCAAGCCGGGACAGTGGCGTGGCGAACACGATGCCGATACCGAGGCCGAAGCCCAACTGATACAGGGCTTCCTGCAGGACCTCGTCGAGCGTATCGCCACGCTTGCCGAGCAAGACGAGGAGTACATCCACTTCTACGTCTGGTCCCACTCCGAGATGGAACACCTGATCGAGGCGTGTTCCCGATGCGGCACCGAACTCCTCGGCCACCTCCGCGAAATCCTAGGCTGCCGAGAACCGCTGGAGCAGATGATCTTCACCAGCCTGCAGTCCGACACTGAGAACCGGTATGCCCTGGGCTGGACCGGGCAAGGATTGGCCGTGGCGACATCACTCAGCTGGTTCGGCAGCTCCTACCACTGGGTCCGCAACGTCATGGGCGAGGAGGTAGACCTGTCACGGGCGCACGAGCAGGATATCTTCGACTTCAAAACCACGCTGGGCCTGGACGACGAGAACGAGTGGACGGACCGCAACAGTGCTGACCTGGTCGAACGCTTCGAGATGCGCAGCCGGTTCCACGACGACCTGCCGATGGGCTACATGCAGAACGTTTGGGGTGAGCTGCCGGACCCCGACGACTACGGGGGCGACCCGCAGCTCCGCGGCGTCTTGGACCGGTACCAGCGGTCGGACCGACCGAAGCTGAAAGCCTATCTCCGAACTCGCACTCACGCGCTCCGCTGGCTGGACGAGCAGATGGGCGACTTCAACGACGACATCGAGAAGGCCCGGCTCAGCATCCCGGATCTGATCGACTACGAGCTGGACGTCGAGGACGCCGCCCAGGCGGGGATCGACTTTCTCCTCTTGGACCACCACGTCGGGACGAACGACTGGCTGGCCTCGAATATCAAGCCGCTCGCCCACCGCGTCCCGCAGGGTGAGGCACTGCCGTTAGCCGACGCGCACTGGATAGGAGATATGACGATCGAGGCCAGCCTCGACTTCACTGACTTCGAGATCGGGGCTGAGGAGTTCCGCCGCCGCGGCTCCTTCGAGGAGGACGACTTCATCCGGATCAGCCCCCGGTTCGACAACCCGGAACGTGGCCCGACCTATGGCTGGCTGAAGCAGATGGGATACACCTGTGTCATCGAGGATATCGACTGGGAGAACCAGCGCGTCGAGCTGGACGCGATCCCCTGCGGCGATGGCAACACGTACCGGCTGCCCAGCCGTGCTTGGTACGGTGACGCCGGCGACCCGGTCTACGACGACCGGGATCCTGTAATGGTGAGCAGCGTCTCGGACTACGTTGATCGCCGCGTGGATGAGCGGCTGCGAGCGAATCTCGGTGAACACGCATACCGGTGGTTGGACCCCGAGGCCCCGATGCTGCCTGAGGTTGACCCCTTGGACGAGGATACTCGTGACGACTACCGCCGGTTCCTCGAGACGCTGGAGATCGAGGACGGTGAGACCCTGATCCCGTCGCAGCGCGATGCTGTCCTGGACGGGTTGGAGACGCGGATGCAGCTGGTTCACGGCCCGCCAGGCACAGGGAAGACGACCACGACAGCCGTGGCGGTCATGCAACGCATCGTCGACCACTTGGAGGAAGGCGACATCATCCTGCTCGCCGGAAACACCCACCGAGCGGTCAACAACCTGCTGCTGCAGATCGAGGACTACCGCGAAACGTTCACCGAGCAGGCGGAGCGATTCGGGTTCGACGTCCCCAACGTGAACCTGGCCAAGGTCTCATCGAGTCACGACCAGAGCGATGCTCCCGGCGGCGGCATTCCCTTGCTGGATGCACGGAACGGCGGAGCGCATATCCAGCCTCACCGGGACGACGCCGTCCTGATCATCGGCGGCACGGTGAGTTCCCTGCTAAAACAAGTGGAGAACCTCGATGACGGCGGAGTCCTCGGCAATGGGCCGGACGGTTTCCTCGCTCCCGAGCTAATCGTCGACGAAGCCTCGATGATGGTGTTCCCGCACTTCCTCTCGCTGGCGAGTCTGGTCGAGGAAGACGGCCGGATCATGCTGGCGGGCGACCACCGGCAGCTGGCCCCGATCGTCGACCACGAATGGGAGGACGAGGACCGGCCACCGGTTCAGCACTACAAGCCTCACTCCAGCGCGTTCGAGGCAGCGCGTGCCCTGTCAGACAACGCTGACGTTGCCGACACGGCGATTCAGCTATCGGCTCTCCGGTACACATTCCGGCTGCCGCCGGCGATTCGAGCACTAGTCGGGCAGCTCTACCAATCGCACGACGAACTCGATCTGGAAGGCGCGACAGCCGATGACTTGGAGGTCCCGGATCCAGACGGCGACCTGCTGGAAGCGGTGTGGGAGGAGGAAACCGGGCTGTTCCTCCTGGTCCACGACGAGGATCAGTCACGGCTGAGCAATCCGTATGAGGCCGAGCTAATCTCCCAGCTGATCGAAACTGTGGATGACCCTGGCGAGGACTCGATCGCGGTCATGACACCGCACACGGCACAGCGCAGCAACCTACAGCTGGAGCTGGAGGAACACACCGATGACTCGGTCATGGTGGTCGACACCGTGGAAAGGCTGCAGGGCGGTGAGTGTGAGAACATCATCGTGTCGGGAACGGCGAGCGACCCGACGGATATCGGTGAGCGCGAGGACTTCCTGCTTGACCTGAACCGGTCGAACGTGGCGTTCTCACGCCCCGAGGAGCGGCTAATCGTGGTGTGTTCCAAAACCTTGGTGAACCACATCCCGCCGGATGTGGAGGACTACAACTCGGCCATGCTGTGGAAGTCCCTCCGACGCATCTGCAACGTCGAGATCGACAGCGATGAGATCGCAGGTGAAACGGTCGAACTGTATGCAGTTGATCCAACGGCGGACCCGATCCGCGACGTGATTGAAGAATAGAGGTTGCCGCTCTTCTCCAGTGGGCGCGAGGCATCCATCTTGGTCGCTGTCACGACCGCAATGCTGCTACAATCTTGGCTTAGTGGGCTACTCTCCGAAGCCGTGCGATTGGCGGTGATATTTGAGATACTGTTGGCCTGGTTGCCGTTGCTCTTTGTCTGGAAGACGAATCGAGTCACCCTCGTACTCGCTGAACTCCTCATATCCCGGTACAGATTCCCAGCCACGAACAAGGATCTCGTAACCGTTTGAGAACGTTATCCATCCATTTTCGAAAGCCCAGTGATGGAGCCTGCACAGCGCAACACCATTCTGAACTGAATCAGGACCTCCCTCACTAACCGGTTGAATATGCGCAGCCTCGATCTCTAGCTGCCCATCCTTCGTCTCTCGTTGCTTTCCACAGACTGCGCAGCTTCTATCATAAGCATCTCTCACCGCCTCTCGGAATTTACTGTCACGAACAGGGCGGCTTGTAAATGTGCGTCCCCGACGCGTTTGCTTTCGAACCTCTCCGTCATCCTCAACAGGTTTCGAATCGCACTCCCCGGACTGCACACCCTCATACCCCTCCTGATGCTGCTCCGCTGGGCTCTGATTAGAACCCTGCTTAGCGGAACTTCCTGGACTTGGCTCTGGCGACGAACCCCCTACAGGGGAGATCTCCTTATCGCTGCCAGGGGTCTCGCTTTCCGGTCCGGCCACGACAGCTTCAGGGGTTCCACCGTGGCTTGAGCCGTCAGCTTGAGCTTCCACCTCCGAATCTACACCTCCGTTGCCTGAGAGAGCTAGCTCCTCCGAGCTGGTGGGCTCCGTCTCAGCGCCCTTGTCAGACTCTACCCCTTCGTTTACCTCTTCATCTGTCGAGTCGCTGGGTTCTTCGTCAATAGCACTTGCCGGCTGAATTTCCGCCTTGATTGAGCGGCGTTCAACTCCAAAGGTCTCAAGGAACGAATCAAGGAAGCGTTCTCGCTTCCCAAGAGCTCCTGACAGGATGGACTCCAGTTCTTCTGACTCGGATACTGTTAGCGGGAGTTCATTCGGAAGGCGTTGGGTGAATTCCTGCAAGGAGGCAGTCCCCTCTGTTCTCCGGATTTGCTGGTTTTCCTGGTCCAGATAGCACTGGACGTCGAACTCATCGGTTACTGGCTCGTCTTCTACAGATAGATATTGGCATTTTACTGATTCATGGACGGCAATCTGGTACTCGCTGAACATCTGGAGGAGCTTCTCTTGTGCCCCCTCATGCTCATGATTCAAGCAGAAGCTATAGGCGACCGTAAACAGCTGGGTGAACTCTTCTGATTCAGCCACAGCCTTCCCTTCTGAGACAGTGACGTTGTGGCCAGAAAGTGACAGCGTCGCATTAGCAGTGAGGTCCTCAAGCTCCAACACCTCCCATGCGTCGGCCACCGTCTCCTTCGCGTAATCCCGTCCATCATAGGGCTTCACAACCCGGTTTTCAAGCTCTGAGCGTAGATGATTGCAGATGGTTTCATCGTGACAGTAGGACTCCAGTTGATCCAGCGACGCCATCTCGTTCGACAGCGCCAGCAAGCTTCGCTGGGTTAGCTGGTCTCGGACCTCGGAATCCAGCTCTTGGAGTGATGCAACTTCAGAGGTTTCGTCAATAAGCTGTCGAACTGTGCGTCTCCAAACGGTGTCTCGATGCTCACTACTGTCCCAGGCAGCATCGGCGAGATAGTCAAGGTAATCCGTCAGCTGGATTGAACTCCGGACGTCGACCGCTTGAAGAAGATCTTCATATTTCCCGTATTCTCCCTCAATTGAGATGATATGTGATCCCAGGTTTTGGCCACTCCAGACAACTTCGGAAGGCGATCTGAACTCTGGATCCGCCCCTTCAACATAGATGAACCGTGCATCAGATAACGAAGATCGAATCTGCTCCACATCAGAGCCATCGTCCCGCAGTGCCTGCTGCAGCGTATCGAGCCGGCTGGTTAGTTCTTGCCGAATAGTCGGTGGATCTGCATCGCTCCACACACTGGGGGCATTGGACAGCTGCTCGAGGGTAACATCAATGCCGAGCTGTGTTTTAACCCCTAATGGAGTGAGATAGGGACTATTCTCATGAGCAACGTACATCTGCTGCGGCTGGTTTGCAGTTGCAGGATTCTCAACTAAGAGCGTTCGCGGCTTCGCGAGAGTTTCCCCCTTTGTAAGGCACCAGGGTGTGCTTCGGAGATGCTGACCGAAGGTTGAGTAGTGATCTGTCTGCTGCTTTTTGACACCAAAAGCCCGCCCCTTAACAACATAGTAAAGTGGACGGCAAAGCGTCTCCTGGTAGTAAATCCAGTGGGCTTGAAGCATCTGATCAAAGGCTTCTGCTCTGTCGATCTGTGTCTCTCCATCTCCTGAAAATTGATCTAGCACGTCACTGAACCAGTCACCTGGGACATAGTCAGAAAGGCCATACTGCTTACCTTGAGGGAACCATTGATCTTTCGCACCTCCTTTCTTCCGGGAATCTGGAATTGACCACCCCTCCTTGAGATTGGCTTTCGTAATGTCTGAAAGGTCCTCTTTTAGCTCCTCTCTGTAGGTACAGAATGTCCGCTTCCTTCGGGACACCTCATTGACCGGTAGACGGTCTAAAACACCGAACTCAGTGAGGAATTGCTTCCACCTTCGGGGCTTCTCCTCCCCGGTGAGTGATTCATACTCTTCGGATACGAACGTTGCATCTAATCCCTCAAGTACGTCCTCAAGACTGTAACCAGATGCTGTACCCTGTTCTTGCGGATCACAGTAGACATCTGGCAGGAATATATCGGTGCTATTCGGGTCTTGATAGACCGGCTTGTTAGCATCGCTCCGCACCCGGAACTTCAGATCAACGTGCTTCTTCGCGGCTGACCAGCGGCTTTTGTTCGAGAAAATATACTCCAGGAAGGTGTCTAAAGTGTCATTGTCGGTTGTTTCTACGTTCTCAAACGCAGCAGCTACAACATCTTTCAGCACTACTTCTGCTCCGACTGTCTCAATTTCTAGGACATTAGAGTAGAACTTGCGAGCGGTCTTGACGATGTCCGCTACATTCTCCGGATATTCCTCGGGGATGGCAGCAGAATCAATCTGGACCAGCTTGAATTCGTCCTCGAAGATGTCGTATGCTTCTTTGTTCTGCTTTGGTGGAAGCAGTGGGCCATCATCAACCGCAGAGATGGCAACCCGGTCTCCATTTTCCAGCGGAATCAGCGGGGTCTCCTCTACGATGCGCTTGAATTCGTCCCGATTATCCTTCTTGCTGCTGAACGTGCTGAGGTTCCGGTACTCATCTTTCCAGTACTCCCAAAGAGCTGCGGCAAATGCGAGCAGATGAGCGGTGCTTGCTTCAGAAAAATCCTCCCGTGCTGAGGATTCACTCCGCTTTAGCAGAGATTCGACCGATACCTCTTCAATAAGATCCCTTTCCAGCAACGTGTCTAGCAACGGCTCATCGATCGATTCAGCAGGGTATTCAACGGCTTGATTGAGGAGATGCCGTACATCCGACTTGGTGAAGACACTTTCAACGTGAAACGTGGGAACCACTATCGCATTCGCACGATGGTAATCACCGTCTTGGCCCGGGATTGACGCCTCCTCGCTGAGAGCCCTGAGTACAGATTCTTTTGCGACCTCAGTATGGTCTAAACCGTGAGACTGAGATGGTAACAGCAGTAGATGTCCGGTAGTTGTCTCATCATGGCCTCTATAGTATTTGATGGCCTTCCGATAGGTCTCTCCGACCCGGTTGAGGAGCCACTGGTTGTATGGCCCGTCTTTCCAGGCCAACTCCCTCCGGTTTGGCTCTAAAAGGAAGTCAGCATGGACGTCGAACGGGAATCCTGACCGCTCATCCGTCGGTAGAAAGTTGAACAGGTAGCAATCTTTGGCCTTTGAGCAAGGTCGGTGGCTATCGTCAACCTCGAAGGAAAGAGTAACAGACACAGGTGACTCTCGCACAGTCTCCTCGTCGTCGATTTGTCGTTTTTCAGCGAGCTGCTCAAAGGCTTCACCCGACGGTTTATCATCTGTGGTGAAGACTAAACGCCGCTCCAGTACTTCATCGTCCTTGTAGATGATCCGTTCCGGAGATTCAGAATCTGATTCTCGACGATAGACCGTTGTTTCCCCCTCTTGAGTGATTTCAATTTGGGAAATGTTACGGAGGTAAGTCAAGAGGCGATGAACCTCATCCAGACGTTCTTGAAGTTGCTCACGCCTTTCTGCCGAAAGGTCCTCTTTCAGTGGAAGTTCGATTTCAGTTCCCTTCACCGGCGTAGAGACGTCATGGATCTCGGGCACAGTCAGCCGGTCGCTATCGAACTCAAAATGGAAATAGCCAGATCGAACTCGGGGACTGTCAGAAATGCTGAAAACAGACTTGAATCCAAGACCGAAATGACCGATATACTCTGGATCCTGCTTTGTACTCTCGCCAGCTGCACAGAGGGTGTCCACCTCCTCTGATTTCATTGGCCGCCCATCGTTCCGAATCCGGAGCGTGTCGTCGGTTAACTCTATCTCAACCGTGTTACAGGACTTAATGTCGTCAGCATTCTGAATCAGCTCCGGCAGGACTTGCGCAGGATGATCCAGTTGACGTTGAATGTAGTCATGGAAGCTCTGTGTCCGCTTTTGCCGACGTTCGAAATCATCATCAACGACTTTGAGTTCCTTCTCCCGGATGTCTCGCAGTATCTCGTAAGCTTCCTCTACTGAATCCGGGTGGTCGTCGAGATCGATAGTAGATTCCAGCTGCAAGCTTGGAGACGGATAAGCTGTCTGTAAATAAAACCGTTGTCCAGGCTACGAGAAGTCCTCGATACCTGACTGCAGCTCATCCGGTGTGTCCGACTCACTGGACGTGACATGACCATCGACGTCGTCATCGACCTCCTCGCCTGTCTCGTCCTCGATAAGCTCAACCAGTGATTCGAGCCAGGTCACCGGGGACTGCCTGACCAAGGCTCGATCCATCCGCTGCCGTCCCAACGTCTCCACGTACGCTACCAGCCAGTCCCTTGGTTCGACCGACACCTCCGCGTTGTCGACGTAGTCCTCGCGAAACTCAGTTAGTGAGAGGTACTCGACGTCGATGCCGAAATCGTCGGCAATGTCCTCCTCGAGTTCTGCGGCGTCATCATCGACACCGGGCTGCTCAACTGCCACGAACCCAGCACGTTCGACGCTGAGGTTATTCCGCAACTTCTCGGTAAGCCCCGACAGCTCACTGCGGTCCACGTCGACGTACTTCGCGTCCCACGTGTGGAGGAGCGATTCATCCTCCGGGTCCTCGATCTCGATGTCGCCCACGTCCTCGGCTTCACGCGTTGATGTCCCACCCCTGCGGTTCGCTGCCGTCAGCTCCTCCAACCGTTTCAACGCACCAGGAAGGCCATCAGCATCCTCCACTGCTTGCAGCAAGCTGTGAGCGGCGACCTCCAGCAGTTTGGCCTGCCGGTCAGCCTGCTCCATGTGGTCGATAAGAAGCTGCTCAACATCACCGATAGCGGGATCGGTGTCCTCGAACAGCTCTGCCGCGGCACGCGCCTCGGTGACTCCCTCTTCGATGACTTCCCGCTCGTCGAACAGCCGTTTGAGGAAGTACAGCAGCCCTGCTTCAGCATCGATGGCATCGTTCTCCAGTCGTTCGACGATCTCAAGCCATGATTCGCGGGGCCCTTCCAGCGCCATACCGAACAAAGGGGTGTATGGCTCGGATTCAGCGAGGGCTCGGGTCATCACGCCCCCTCCCCGGGTGTTGCTGAGCAGCAGGTTGTGTTCGTCCAGCTCGACGCCGATCGCTTTCTCGCCGAAGCTGTCGTCGAGTGTTCGGAGTGACCAGCCGTGGACCCAGGAGAAGTTGCTTGGGTCGTTGCTGCCTTTGTGGAGGCGGGTGGAGAGCCGTGGTTCCACGGTTTTGACGAAAAGCTGGACGCAGCAGACGCGGGCGATACCTCGGCCGTCGCCATGGATCCCCATCACGACGTCGTCAAGCAGTTGCTGGTTCCCCTCGCTCAGGCCAGGCACGTTATCGTCGTCGTGCAGGTCCTTGGCGTCCCGCAGATAGCGCCGGAATTGATCGTCCTCTAAGGCCTGTCGTACATACTGGTACTGCTGGTGGGTTTCGTCGTTGCGGGTACCGAACGGATACTCGTAGACGTTCTCATCCTCATCGACGTAGATGTGGCCGTCCTCTGTTTTCACGATCTTCGGAAGCTTGGCCCAGTCGTCGGGCGGGTCGATATCAGGCATAGATGAGCGGGGCAGTGTGCCGGTTTAACCCGGGTGTAACGGTGTGATACTCCATATCGATACGCTATAACCTGAACCTAGCAATGTACTGCCTTGAAACTTGACGCCTTGAAGTGGACACTAACTGCTCGGCAATCCGCTGTCATCTGTCATCCCTAGGTATTTCCTTTCCTCATTACGTAGCCCCAGTCAATGTCTAACTGGGATCAAAGTTCTGAGGGCGAAATAGAGCCCCATATGCGTGTCTACGAGGACAAGGTTGAGTTCGTGGACGAGGACGGCGACGTGGAAACCTATCGTGTCGGAACACAGACGACACAGGCCCGCGACCGGTACGAACGCATCCAACGCGAACTCGAGAACGGGTTCCTCACCGACCTGATCGACCGAGTGACCGACGTCGAGGCCGACGTCGAGATCGATCTCGACGAAGACCACCAGGAGATCATCGACAAGATTGTCGACTCCATCACCAGTGAGCGCGGCCGAGCCATCGCCGGGCTGAGCGCGATGCAGCTTGCCATCAAATCAATCGCCCCCGAGCAAAGCATCAGGCTGCACAAGGGCAGCAAAAGCAGCGCCCACTTCAGCTGGGAGGAGGGGCTCTCCATGCGGAGCATCGACAGCACCTACATCAGCCCAGTCCTCCGAGAGTACGACCTGCTCCGGGTGAACAAGGACGGCGTGATGATGACTCGGTCGCTCGCTGAGAACTACCCGTACTCACGGTTCTATCAGGCCAACATCCGCGGGGCGCAGGATGCATGGGCCGATCTCATCGAGACGCTTGAGGACCCGGACTCGGGGATCGACCCGGAGGAAGCGCTGAAGTACATGATTACCGCGTTGTCGGGTCGTGGTGAGCGGGCGGAGGAGATCAACGAGGCGACCTTAGAACTTGTCTCCGATCTCTCCGAGCGAAACCCGGAGCGTGAAATGGTTAAGGGTATCATCAAGTCACATATCAATACGTCACCGCACTCGGCCCGGATCTACGAGGTCGCACTGCACAGCCTCTACCAACTGATGGAGGAGGCCAACCTGCTGGACGGCGAGCTGAAAGAGCTGACTCAGATGCGGTCAGCCGACAAGAAGCATGGGAATGTTGCTGACATCGAAGTGGTCGATCCCAGCGATGAGTTCCACATCTACAGCGCGTGGGACGCGAAACACGGGAAGAGCTACCTCCGGAACGAGCTCCAAGAGATCCGTGGAAAGCTCAGCAACCACCCGGAAACCCAGACGGTGGGGTTCATCACCAGCTCCGAGCCGGAGCGGGACAGCCAGCTGGAGCAGCAGAAATCGAAGATCGAGGAGGAATTTGATGTGGAGATTGAACTCGTCACGTTCGACGAGTTCTGCGACCGGACTCTGGACGATCTATCGACGAAGATGGTGTCGCCATCAGCGTGGTTGACCGCGTACGCGGAGACGCTGTGCCACCGCAGGCGTGATCGTGCGCCGATTGATGAGCCGACTCAGGAGTGGGTGAGCGACTTGGGCGACATCGTGGAACAGCGGGCATAGCTCAGAAGCTACTCTTCTGGACCGAGAACCAGATAGCCATCACGCTCGACAAGCGCCAGCTCGGAATTAAGGAGGCCGGCAGCCACCGCTACCTGCCGGGGAAAATCAAGCTGGACCTGTCCATTGCTCTTGACCGTTAGTGACCGGACCACCCCGTCGGCTTCATCGTCATCTGCGACGGGAGTGATGAACGCCACTGGGCGCCCGTGTTCGCAGGTGAGACGGACACTTACCTCTTCAAAGTCTGTAAGGTTGAGAGTGTCCCGCAGTTCAGCAGGGATGTACAGACGGGCGCGGTCATCGCCCGCCTCTTGGAGTTGCATATATCTGTGCCTTTCCGGCTATGCCGGTAAAGAAACCTAGGACTGCCCTGCATCACCAAGAGATATGCCACTAGGACCAACATCCGAATTCCAGTTATTTAGACTACCCTTCTAACCCCATTTTCGGGGGTAAGTTTAATGACTCCTCGGCTCCTTCCAACGGATATGCCAGCCGAATCAGACAAGTACCGGCCGCTCCATGGTCTCACTGTGTCTATACGGTCTCCACATATTGAACCGAAAAACATACACTCCAATCTGGGGGAATCTACGAATATGCAGGATTTGACGAGCGGTGATCTTCTATGACTGACAAAATCCGGGTCGCCAGCCTATTCACCGGAGCTGGCGGGCTTGATATCGGATTTAGTAATCTCTCCGAATTCGAAGTTATCTTCCATCTCGACATCATGGATGTCGCGGTTCAGACGCTGGAAACGAACGCCAAAGCCGACACAGACTACGTCGAAGAGGACTCGATCATCCGTCACAAGGACGTCACCGAGTACGACGGTGAGGACTTGGGCAAGGCCGACGTTGACCTCGTTATCGGTGGGCCGCCATGCCAGCCGTTCTCCGCTGCCGCACGTCGGGCTGGGGGAATCGAGGGCACGGAAAGCGACGAGGGATCGCTGTTCCGTGCCTATGTGAAGCTGCTGAAGGAGTGGCAGCCGAAAGCCTTCCTCTTCGAGAACGTCTACGGCATCACTTCAGACGAAGAGGATTGGCAGATGATCGTCGACGCCTTCGAGAACGATGCTGGCGACCCCGGCTACCATCCGAAGGCACGGACCTTGGATGCTGCTGATTACGGCGTCCCACAGCACCGTGAGCGGACATTTATCGTCGGGATTCGGAAGGACTTCGACGAGGAGTTCCAGTTCCCGTTCCCCACTCACGGCCCAGACTCACCATTCGACAACGAGCAGGTAACCGCCGGTGAAGCGCTGAAGGACATCGACAGCGAGGGAGCAAACGATGACCCCACCTATGAGGTTACGTCCAAGCACGCGTACCTGCTGGACGATATCCCACCTGGACTGAACTACAGCTTCTACACAGAGAAGCTGGGGCATCCAGAGCCAATCTTCGGCTGGCGATCCCGGTTCTCTGACTACCTCTACAAGGCAGACCCTGAGCAGCCGGTTCGGACGTTGAAGGCCCAGCCTGGCGCGGCGTCGGGACCGTTCCACTGGGAGAACCGCAAGTTCACCGAGGAGGAGCTGAAGGCGTTGCAGACCTTCCCTGACGACTACATTTTGGAAGGTTCGTACAGTCAGGTCGTCAAGCAGATCGGGAACTCGGTGCCGCCCCGCATCGCGGAAGTCATGGCGATGGCCATCTCCGAGCAGCTGTTCGATGCTGGGGAGTCAGATTACGAGGAAATGGAGCCGATGCCGGACGACTACGACCTCAACTATCGGTCGAGGAAGCGGACAAACAGCGAAGAGTACCAACGGAAAGCACGAGAACGCCTCGAGGAGCTTGGTCTGTGGGAACCCAGCAACGAGCGCAGCGGCAAGCAGCACGGCCTTGAGGAGTTCGCCGGGTCTGGTGAAGGAGGTACTGAACAGCCGAAGCATTCGCTGATGGAGGAGCGACGGGCCACCTGGAATTACAAGAGCTACTTCGACAGGGAGAAGTTTTCTTACGGTACCGAGCCAGATCTTGGGGATGAAGCGCGTGCGTTCAATGAGGAAAGCCACCTTGAGAACGACATCCTCAAGATCGATATTGAACGGCAAGGTAGCCACGACGGCGGCGATATCCACATCACGCTGATGCCAGATGAGGGGCTCTGGAATGGTGTCGGTGGGCTGGAGATTCATGCGTCGAACGTGGAGCTGTCGGACGTGTTCTACATCTGGGATATTGGGGCAACGGAGGTCATCGACCGGACTCGGTATGAGAAGTTCATTGACGTGGTCGGTCACTACTCGACGACCCAGCTGGACTACACCTCCTCGATCGAACTCGACGGGATCGAGGACTCGGTAGTCGCGCGAGCGCTACGGTTCTTCAGTGATGCGTCGAACTGCAATACGGAGTATACCTTGATTGATTTAGCCGATAAGCTGGATGCCGACCCCGACGATGTGGTGGACGCGATGAAACAGCTGCGTGAGTGGCGGTACGAGGTCAGGACACCGGCAACGCATGCGACGATGCCGGAGGGCCAGATCCTATGCACGTATCCGTTCCCGGATATGGTTGAGACATCTCACTTTGATGCGAGTATCGAGCTCGACTCACTGCGGCAGCGTGTTGAGGAAGCCTGACGGGTCTGACCTCTTTTGGTTGGGTTGCGGCTCGGATTTTGTTTCTCGCGGTGATCGGTGAGCGTGGCTGGTAGAACACTTGCAACGATAGGGGGTCTTTGCCAACTGTTTCACCGCCGCGCACTCTACTTTATATACTTTTACTGCTACAGTACACTAAAGCTTATGTGATCAGACCAATAACGTGCTATTGATGGCGCCCAATCATCCCCGCAGCCCTCCAGGCGAGCAAGACAACGACGAACCGCGAATGATCACGTACAGCGACTACACCGCCATCATCGACGCTGACGGAACCAAACACACCTTCGAAGAAGGAGTCCAGACCGACAAGGCCCGGCAACGCTACGAACACATCCAAAAAGAACTCGACGACGGCTACCTCGAGGAGCAGATTCACGATGTCGCCACTACTGGCACCCACCTCGACACTGAGCTGAGCGAACAGCACCAAGCCCTCATCGACGACCTGATCGACGGTGTCAGCGACGGAGCTGGCCGGTCACTCGCCGGCCTTGCCGTCGTTCAGCTCACCATCAAAAGCATCGCACCCGACCAGAACATCCGCCTCCACAAGGGCAGCCAGCGCTCCGACCACTTCGGCTGGAAGGAAGGGATCTCCTTCCGCACTATCGACAGCACCCACATCGCCCCCGCTCTCCGCGAGTACGACCTGCTCTACGTCAACAAGGACGGCGTGATGATGACCCGGTCGCTCGCCGAGAACTACCCGTACTCGCAGGTCTACAAAGCCAGCCTTCGCGGCCCCCGCGACGCTTGGGGCACGCTCGTCGAAGCAATCGAACGCAGCGACAGCAGCCTCGCCCCCGAACCGGCCCTCCGCTACCTGCTTCTAGCCCTGGTGAACCGCGGCAGCTACGCCCAGGAAATCAGCCAAGATCTGCTCGATGCTGTCGAGAACCTGCGCAACAAGGGGACCTCCCCCGACCAGATCTTCGACGTCATCCAGCGCCACATTCGGCAGTCACCGCACAGTGACCGAGTCCTCAAAATCGCACTCCACGCCCTGTACCAAGTCCTCGAGGACAACGACCACCTGTCTGGTGTCAGTCCGACCGGCGGAACGCTCCAACCCCCCGAGTTCACCCCGCTGCCAGACGCAGACATCGACGGACACAACCCAGCGATTACCGTCACCCATCCCAGCGACGCATCGCACATCCATACCGCATGGGATGTGAACACCGGCCGGCTCGACATGGCCGCCAAACTCGATCAGCTGGAGGGCCTGCTCCAAGCCCATCCCGAGATCCAGCGACTCGGCGTCATCGTCGAAAACGGGCCCAGTGTCGACCCAGCTATCGATGACCGGCTGGCCACAATCGAGGACCAGCATAACGTCGAGATCTGCATCACCACGTTCGACGATCTCTGCAAGGAGTTGCTGGAGGAGCTGGTCAGCGCCGGTGTTGACTACTCGCAGTGGCTCATCGCCTACGCAGAGACGCTCATCCACCGTCGCCGTAACCGGGCACCGCTCAACGAGCCGACTAGAGAGTGGGTTGAAATCCTGACCGATGTTATCGAGGATGAATTCTAACACGGTCTAATCGGCAGCTGAGCTGTTCTGTGCCTGGAGCTGTGAATCGGCCCAAGTAGCCAGACCTATACCCTCGAACGCGCTACCTCTTATCAAGTAATCATGGACGGCGGTCGAACGCTCATTGTATCTGTCGGTGACTACTCGTTCGAGCAGGCGAAGGAGCGAGGGATCTACGCATTTCCGTCATCGTACGGCCGGGACCACTGTGACTATGTTGCCTTCTACCGGGGGAAGCCAATCGGTGCAATCACGCACTACGCCGGGGTCGAAGAGGTCCTGGAGGATGATACAGAGACGTTGTCCCAGCGCGACCGGATCATGATGTTTCCTGAGCGCATGGAGGAACCCGCAACAATCTTCAAACTCGGCGACCTCATCGAGCTGGACAACCCGGTGTCGAGCGAGGGCGAGAACTGGATTCAAAGCGTGATGTACCGGGATCTGGACGAGGTAACGACGGCTGATTCGATCGCGGACCTGATGTGACGAGCGAGCAGCCGCGGGCCGATGCCTACCCGTCGTCCCTGTTCTGATAGTAGCCGCAGTACTCGCTGGCAAAGCACTCATCGCACGACGGCGAGCTGTGGGTGCAAATGCTGTATCCAAAATCAAGCAGCCCGAGGTTGTACTGCCGCGCCTCCCTCTCCGGAAGCATGCACTCAGCCAGCTCCCAGAAATCGCCCTCATCGAACTCGTCGACACCGCTGTTCTGGAACACCCGGCTGTAGATGCGCTCAACGTTCGTGTCCATAATCGGCCGCTCCTCCCCGAACCCGAAGCACAGGGTTGCATTCAGGACATACGGCCCGACTTGTGGCAAGTCACTAAGGAGGTCCTCATCCTCTGGAAGACCACCATCCGCCGTCCGCTCACCAATCTCGATAAAGGCGTCGGCCCGATAGTTGTAGAGTCCCAGCGGCTGGATGATCTCGATCAGCTCCTCACGGTCTGCCTCGGCTAGAGCCTCGACCGTTGGGTATTCCTCGATGAACTCCTGGTAGATCCTGTGGACTGTCGGTGACCGAGTCTGCTTTAACATAATCTCCGCGATTAAGACCTCGTATGGCGTAGCATTATCCTCTCGCCACGGAAACGACCGCAGATTTCCCTCACTCCACTCAAGAAGATCTTGTTGGAATCGTTTCGCTATGTCCCCCTTCACAACTATGCCGAGTTACGATTGAGCAAGTCAAAAGCGTACTGACGATAGAATCAGGATAGCTGCTTGATGAACGGAAGAGGAGCGGTTCAATTGGGGCCGGATTAGATGACGGAAATAGAATTCGAACCATGCTTGACGGTAATCTGGTCGATTAAGCTTCTTTTCGACGATACGATCTTTTCGAGATGGTTTTGGCCCTAAGAGTGCTGGCTAACTAGAAACGAATAGAACGAACGAAACGAATAGAACGAAAGAATTTCGAGTAATGAATGAATTTACTGGAACGATCTGAACCGATGCTGGAAGAGAGTGTGTTCGGTGAACGGAACGAACAAAACGAGCAAAACGAACAATATGATAGAAATGAACCCACCCTCTTCAACGAGTGGAACGAACGGTTGGTTTTAACAACGTAGTAATCCTCTCACCGAGTGAAACACCCTCACCGAACGCACTGAAAC